>JBBRVT010000290.1:0-6049 GCA_038246615.1 Burkholderiales bacterium | reverse complement strand
GGAGGTGGTGCCGGTCGATCCGCTGAAGTTCAAGGACAGCCGCAAGTACCCGGAGCGCCTGAAAGACGCGTTGGAGAACACCGGCGAGACCGACGCACTGGTGGTCTTCGGTGGCGCGGTGATGAGCGTGCCGCTGGTGGTGGCCTGTTTCGAGTTCGACTTCATGGGTGGCTCGATGGGCTCGGTGGTCGGTGAGCGCTTCGTGCGCGGCGTGCATGCCGCGCTGGAGCAGAAGCTGCCGTTCGTCTGCTTCACCGCCACCGGCGGTGCGCGCATGCAGGAAGGCCTGTTCAGCCTGTTCCAGATGGCCAAGACGAATGCCTCGCTGGGCCGGTTGGCCAAAGCCAAGCTGCCCTATATCAGCGTGCTGTGCGACCCCACCATGGGCGGCGTGTCGGCCAGCTTCGCCTTCGTGGGCGACGTGGTGATCGCCGAGCCCAAGGCCCTGGTGGGCTTTGCCGGCCCGCGGGTGATCGAGAACACGGTGCGTGAAAAGCTGCCCGAAGGCTTCCAGCGATCCGAGTTCCTGATCACCAAGGGCGCGATCGACCAGATCGTCGACCGCCGGCAGCTGCGCCCCACCATCGCCAGCATGCTGGCCATGCTGCAGCGCCAATCGGCCGACGCCGTGGCCTGAGCGCCTGAGAGTCTTTCGTTCACGCCCACTCATCACGCCAAAGTGCCCCCGCTCGTCGTTGCAAATGCTCGCCATAGCCCGGGCTATGGCTGCGCTTTGCGCCTAGATCAGCTGCCCTTTGACGCGCTGCTCGGGCACGCCCGAAAAACTCATGAGGAAACGCCGGGCCGCTCCCAAGTTTCCTCATCCCCCTCGGGGGGCCTGACGCGAAGCGGCAGGTCTGGGGGCGCTCTCAGGCTCTGAGCGCCCCGCGCCAACTCCTACCGGGCCCCGCGTGGGCCCGCTGTCATTTCTGAGGCACCGCCATGACCCTGCCCACCACGCTGGACCAATGGCTCGCCCATTGCGAGCAGCTGCACCCCAAGACCATCGACATGACGCTGGAGCGGGTGCGTGTGCTCTGCGACAGGCTGGGGCTGCGCTTCGACGTGCCGGTGGTGACGGTGGCCGGCACCAACGGCAAGGGCTCGTCCTGCGCGATGCTCGAATCGATCGCGCTGCAGGCCGGCTACCGGGTGGGGCTGTACATCAAGCCGCATCTGGTGCATTTCAACGAGCGCTGCCGCATCAATGGAGAGATGGCCAGCGACGCGTTGCTGATCGAACACTTCCAGGCGGTGGAGGCGGCGCGCGAAGGCACCACGCTGACCTGGTTCGAGTACACCACGCTGGTGATCATGCGGGCGCTGGCGCAGGCGCCGCTGGACCTGGTGATCCTGGAGGTGGGCATGGGCGGCCGGCTGGACGCGGTGAACGCGGTCGATGCCGACGTGGCGCTGATCACCAGCATCGCACTCGACCACACCGAATTCCTGGGCGACAACCGCGAGGCCATCGGCCGCGAGAAGGCCGGCGTCATGCGGCCCGGCCAGCCGGTGGTGGTGAGCGACCCGCAGCCACCGGCCAGCCTGCAGCAGCGCGCCACCGAGCTGGGTGCCGACCTGCGCCAGCTGGGCGTGGACTTCAACGTGCAAGGCGACAAGCAGCAATGGGGCTGGCGCGGCCGCAGCCAGCGCTTCAACGGCATGGCCTACCCGGCGCTGCGCGGCGCCAACCAACTGCTCAACGCCGCCGGCGTGCTGGCGGTGTTCGAGGCCCTGCGCGACCGGCTGCCGATCAACGCCCAGGCGGTGCGCAACGGCCTGTCGCTGGTGGATCTGCCCGGGCGATTCCAGATCGTGCCGGGCCAGCCCACCCTGGTGCTGGACGTGGCGCACAACCCGCATTCGGTCGCGGCGCTGGCGCTGAACCTCGACCAGATGGGCTTCTACCCGGCCACGCATGCGGTCTTCGGCGCCATGCGCGACAAGGACCTTGCCACGCTGCTGCCGCAGATGGCGCCGCTGGTCGACCATTGGCACCTGACCGACCTGCCCACGCCGCGCGCCGCCCGCGCGGCCGACTTGGCGCCGCTGGTGCAGGCGGCGTCGGGCGGCCGCACCGTCAGCATCCACACCCATGCATCGCCCGCCGCCGCGTTGAAGGCGGCGGCGGCTGCGGCAGACCCCGCTGATAGAATCGTGGTCTTCGGATCGTTCTTCACCGTGGGCGGTGTGCTGAAAGACGGCTTGCCCCGTCTGGCGGCCCGGCATCTGGGCTGACACGCAGCCAGGCGCCGGCCCCGGCGGCCGCAAACCCCCTTCTCCACCACCGGCTGCGGCCCCTGCCTGCATGGGTCTGCTGTCCATCTTCCAACGCCAAGCCGACACCGCCGACACCGCCGACGCAACGGCGGCGGAGCCCGATGCCGTGGCGGCCGCCCGCACCCGCGCGCGGCGCCGCCTGATCGGTGCGGCGGTGCTGCTGGGCATCGGCGTGGTGGGGTTCCCGCTGTTGTTCGAGACGCAGCCGCGGCCAGTGCCGGTGAACATCCCGATCGAGATCCCGCGCAAGGACGGTGCGCCGCCGCTGGCGCCGCCCGGCCCCAGCCCGGCGCTGTCGGCAGCCTCGGCTGCGGTGGTGGTGCCCGATGGCGACGCACCGCCGGTCCGGCCGGCCGAGATCACCGAACGCGCGGCCGACGGCGGCCGCGATGTGCCGCCACCGGCAGCGGCGGAGCGCCAGGTGGTGGCCGCTGCACCCAGGCCGGCGGCAACTGCCTCCAGGCCGGCCGCCTTTCCGCCCACCACCCCGCCCACCACTCCGCCCACTACCTCGCCCCCCCTGCCGACCACCCCGGCCGTCAGCGATGGCGCCCGCGCCCAGGCCTTGCTCAACGGCCAGCCGTCCAGCGCCGCCGCAGCGGGCCGCATGGTGGTCCAGGTGGGCGCCTACACCGAGCCGGCCAAGCTCAGGGAAGCGCGGCAGAAGGTCGAGAAGCTGGGCTTCAAGACCTACACCCAGGTGATCGAGGTGGACGGCAGCAAGCGCACCCGCGTGCGCGTGGGTCCGTTCGCCACCAAGGCCGAGGCCGACCAGGCGGCCGCGCGCATCAAGGCCAGCGGCCTGCCCGTGGCCATCCTCACACTGTGAACACAGCCCTTGCCATGCCTGCGCTCGGCTGGGTCGACTGGACCCTGCTGGCGGTGCTGGCGCTTTCGGTGGTGGTCGGCCTGTGGCGCGGGTTGGTGTTCGAGCTGATGTCGCTGGTGGGCTGGGTGGTGGCCTATGTCGCTGCCCAGCTGTTCTCACCCCAGGTGGCGGCCCAACTGCCGGTGGGGCTTCCCGGCTCTGCGCTGAACCAGGGCGCCGGGTTTGCGCTCAGCTTCATCGGCGTGCTGATCGCCTGGACCCTGCTGGCCCGGCTGGTGCGGCTGCTGGTGCATGCCACGCCGCTCACCGTGGTCGACCGCACGCTGGGCGCTGCCTTCGGGCTGGTGCGTGGCAGCGTGCTGCTGCTGGCGCTGGCCACGCTGGTGGCCTTCACGCCGGCAGCGCGCAGCCAGCCCTGGCAGGACAGCCAGGGCGCCATCTGGTTGCGGGTGGCCTTGCAGGGCATCAAGCCGGTGCTGCCGGCCGAGGTGGCGCGCCACCTGCCGACATGACCCGTCCCCCAAGCGCTTTGCGCGCCCGCCCAAGGGCGCAACGCCGCAGGTCCGGCTGAGCCGGTTCCGCAGCGTTTGCTTGGCCCACTTTCCCCAGCTTCCAGGACCTTCCACCATGTGCGGCATCGTTGGCGTGATCTCCAAAGCGCCGGTCAACCAGCTGCTGTACGACGCGCTGCTGCTGCTGCAGCACCGTGGGCAGGATGCAGCCGGCATCGTCACCATGCAGGGCACGCAGTGCTTCATGCACAAGGCCCGCGGCATGGTGAAAGACGTGTTCCGCACCCGCAACATGCGGGCGCTGCCCGGCCCGGTGGGCCTGGGCCAGGTGCGCTACCCCACCGCCGGCAATGCCTTCAACGAGGAAGAGGCCCAGCCCTTCTACGTCAATGCGCCTTACGGCATCGTGCTGGTGCACAACGGCAACCTCACCAACGCCGCTGCACTGAAGACCGAGCTGTTCGACATCGACCGCCGCCACATCAACACCGGCAGCGACACCGAGGTGCTGATCAACGTGCTGGCGCACGAGATGGAGCTGGCCGGGCGCGACGTGCCGCTGACGCCCGAGCTGGTGTTCCGCGCAGTGCGGGCGGTGCACAAGCGCATCCGCGGCTCGTATGCGGTGATCGCGCTGATCGCAGGTTACGGGCTGCTGGCGTTTCGTGACCCTTACGGCATCCGCCCGCTGGTCTACGGTGTCGCCGACCTGCCGGCCAGCGAGGGCGGCGGCCAGGAGATCATGCTGGCCAGCGAGACCGTGGCACTGGAAGGCACCGGCCACACCACCGTGCGCGACGTGGCCCCCGGCGAGGCGCTGTTCATCACCCTGGACGGCCAGCTGCATGCGCAGCAATGTGCCGAGACACCGTCGCTGCACCCCTGCATGTTCGAGTATGTGTACATGGCGCGGCCCGATTCGGTGATCGACGGCATCTCGGTCTACCAGGCCCGGCTGAACCTGGGCGAGACGCTGGCGCAGCGCGTCATCAACACCTTGCCGCCCAGCGAGATCGACGTGGTGATCCCCATCCCCGAGAGCAGCCGCCCCAGCGCCATGCAGCTGGCGCAGAAGATCGGCAAGCCCTACCGTGAGGGCTTCGTGAAGAACCGCTACGTCGGCCGCACTTTCATCATGCCGGGCCAGCAGGCGCGCAAGAAAAGCGTGCGGCAGAAGCTGAACGCCATCACGCAGGAGTTCAAGGGCCGCAACGTGCTGCTGGTGGACGACAGCATCGTGCGCGGCACCACCAGCAAGGAGATCGTGCAGATGGCGCGCGAGGCCGGCGCCCGGCGTGTCTATCTGGCCTCGGCCGCGCCGCCGGTGCGCTTCCCCAATGTCTACGGCATCGACATGCCCACGCGTGAGGAACTGGTGGCGCACAACCGCACGCAGGAACAGATCCGCCAGTTCATCGGTGCCGACGCGCTGATCTACCAGGACGTGGACGCGATGAAGCGGGTGGTCGGTGCGCTGAACCCGGCCATCGTCGGCTTCGAGGCCAGCTGCTTCGACGGCGAATACATCACCGGCGACGTCAGCCTGGCCGACTTCGCCGCCATCGAGGCCCAGCGCACCGAGGCCCGCAAGGACGACGAAGACGACAACGACCGCACCCGCTTGACCCTGCAGAGCCGGGCTGAGCCCGCCTGACCCGCCCGCCCGATCCTCCCGCCTGATCCTCCCAACATGCGCCCGACACCCGAGAAGAAGCGCCTGCCGCGCAAGACCCTGCCCGCCGGCCTGCGCCGCGACACCCTGGCGGTGCGCGAGGGCATGCCCGCCACCCAGTACGGCGAGAACAGCGAGGCGCTGTTCCTGACCAGCAGCTTCGTGCAGCCCGACGCCGCCACCGCCGCGCGCCGCTTCGCCGAGGAGGAGGAGGCCTTCACCTATAGCCGCTTCGGCAACCCCACGGTGATGATGATGGAGCGCCGCCTGGCGGCGCTGGAGGGCACCAGCGGCTGCATGGGCACAGCCAGCGGCATGTCGGCCATCCTGCTGCTGCTGATGGGCCTGCTGAAGTCGGGCGACCATGTGGTGTGCTCGCGCAGCGTGTTCGGCTCCACCATCCGCCTGCTGCAGGGCGAGATGGGCAAGTTCGGCATCGAATCCAGCTTCGTCTCGCAGACCGACGTGGACGACTGGCGCGCCGCGATGCGCCCCAACACCAGGCTGTTGATGGCCGAATCGCCCACCAACCCGCTGACCGATGTGTGCGACATCGCCGCGCTGGCCGACATCGCCCACCGTGGCGGCGCGCTGCTGGCGGTGGACAACTGCTTTTGCTCGCCCGCGCTGCAGCGCCCGGTGCAGTTCGGCGCCGATGTCGTCATCCACTCCGGCACCAAGTACCTGGACGGCCAGGGCCGGGTGATCGCCGGTGCGCTGTGCGGGACCGAGGACCTGCTGCAGAGCCGGATGCTG
>JBBRVT010000289.1:0-6054 GCA_038246615.1 Burkholderiales bacterium | reverse complement strand
CCGGGCGCAGCCCTGGCCCGATGCGGCGGCGGCCCAGGCGCTGTGGCTGCCGCAGGCGCTGTGGCTCACCGTCTACCGCATCAGCCAGGAGGCCCTGACCAACAGCGCCCGCCATGCCGATGCCCGGGCCGCCGGCCTGCGCCTGCACTGCAGCGGCGGCCAGCGGCCCGGTGACGTGCTGCGCCTGGACTGGCAGGCCTGGGACGACGGCGTCGGCATCGGACTGCCCTTTGCCGACCCGGTGCTGCCACGCGGCAACGGCCTGGCCGGCCTGCAGCAGCGGGTGTGGGCCCAGGGCGGTGCATTGCACTGCGCCCCGGTGCAGCCGGGTGCCGCACGGCCGGGCCTGCGCCTGTCCGCCGGCTTCGATGCCCGGCTGCTGCCGCCGCCTGGAACCAGCGCCTGAGTCCAGCCAGCCAACCAGCCAGCCAGCCAGTCAGAACGGCCAGCCCGTCAGAACTTCAACCGCAGCCCCAGCCACAGGCTGCGCGGCGCGCCGGGGGCGACGAACAACGCCTCCTGCGCGTCGCCGGTGAACCGGCCCTGGGCATCGAACACCGTCTCGGCCAGTGCGCCGTAACTGGCGTGGCGCTTGTCCAGCAGGTTCTGCACCCGCGCCACCACGGTGACGGCCGGCGTGGCCTGCCATTGCGCGCGCAGATGCAGCAGGCCGTGCCCGGGCACGGCCAGGCGGCGGGTCTCGTCGGCGCCGTCTTCCAGCCGGCCGTCTTCATTGCCCTGCACCCCGCGTGAGGAGACGATCTGCAGATCGGCACCCACCGACAGGCCGCCGCCCAGCGCCCAGTCGGCGCCCAGCTTGGCGCTGTGCCGCGGCAGGCCGGCCATGCGCATGCCGGGGGCGATGACCACGTTGCGCTCACCCATGCGCAGGATGCCGCTGGCCTGGTAAGTGGCTTGCAGGTGGCTGTAGGCCGCAGTGACGGCCAGCGGGCCGACCTGCGCCTGCCAGCTGGCGTCCAGCCCCTGGTGACGGGTGCGGGCAAAGTTCTGGAAGTAGCCCAGCTGGCTGGTGGCGCTGACGCTGCCGAACAGGATGTCGTCGCGGTTTTCTGTGCGGAACAGCGCCAGCTCCAGCCGCTGGCTCCACACGGCGCCGGCCGGGCGCCAGCGCAGACCGGCCTCGACGCTGCTGGCGCGCACTTGCTTCAGGTAGGGGTCGCTCTGCAGGCCGACAGGCAGGCGGCAGGGCTCTTCGGGGTCGGCGCAGCCCAGCTCGATCACGGTGGGCACCCGGGTGTTGCGCGCCAGGTTGGCGAACACTGCCAGGCCCCCGCCCACCCCACCGATCTGCTGGGTGATGCCGATGGCCGGGTTCAGGCTGGTGTAGGTGAAGCTCTCGTGGGGCTTGGCCTCCAGCATGCCGGTGTCGTCGTCCACCGTGGTCAGCGTGTTGCTCACCCGGCTGCGGTTGGCGCGCAGCGTGCCGGTGAGGTGGGTGCCTGGCGCCAGCTGCCAGGTGTCGGTGGCATACAGGCCCATGTGCTGTGAACTGCCGATGA
Organism: Burkholderiales bacterium; assembly: GCA_038246615.1. GTDB lineage: Bacteria > Pseudomonadota > Gammaproteobacteria > Burkholderiales > Burkholderiaceae_C > Pseudaquabacterium. Next base: position 4,534 of record JBBRVT010000289.1, on the reverse strand, counting down.
CCGATGCGCTCAGCTCGGCCGGATCGGTGCCGGCCAGCACGCCGCGGCTGGCGTCGAAGCGGCCTTCCTGCTCCAGCTGGCGGTAGCGCACGCGGCTGCGGTCCAGGCTGGCGCCCAGCTGCCACTGGTGGGCGCCGCTGCGCTGCGCCAGGCTCATTGCCAGGCCCCAGGCAGTCTGGCGGGTGGCGGTGGTGTTCAGCGCGGCGTTGGTGTCGGGCTCGGTGGGGTCGACTGCCTCGGCAGCGTCGCCGTTGACGGTGTCGCGGCGGCTGCCGCGCACATAGGCCAGGGCCTGCAGCCGGCTGGCTGTGCCCAGTTGCTGGCTGAACTGGAAGGTGGCCTGGGCCAGCCGGTTGCGCGTGCGGTCGGGGTGGGTGTAGGCGGCACTGCGCGAAGTGGCGTACAGGTCGGGCCGGTCGGGCGCGCCGTCGTGCAGGGTGGTGGCTGGCAGCAGGCCGTTGCCCACCAGGGTGGCGCTGCCCCCCAGCAGTCCCAGGCTCCAGTCGGTGCCGCCCTGGCTGCGGCCCAGCTTGGCCAGCACCAGGGCCTGCTTGCCGGGGGAGTGGTCGCGCCAGCCGTTCTCGTCGAACAGTGTGCCGCCCAGGTAGCTGTGCCAGCCGTCGGCATGGCGCTGGCCCAGGCCCAGTTCGGCGCGTTGGCGGCCATGGCTGCCAGCGCCCAGCTCGGCGCGCAGGCCTTCGGCGCTGCGGCCGTCCACCGTTTCCAGCACGATGGCGCCGCCCAGGGTGTTCAGGCCGAAGCTGGGGTTGGCCCCCGGCAGCACGGTGAGCGACTGCAGCGCGAACTCGGGCACCATGTCCCAATTGATCACGTCGCCGAACGGCTCGTTGATGCGCACCCCGTCCAGGTAGACCGACAGCCCCTGCGCAGCGCCCAGCAAGCCCGAGGCGCGGTAGCCGCGGTAGGTGAGGTCGGCCTGGAACGGGCTGCCCTGGATGTCGTTGACCTGCATGCCGGGCAGGCGGCGGGCCAGGTGGTCGGTCATGGTCTCGGCCTGGGCCTGGTCGAGCGCGCTGCGGCGCACCGTCTGGCTGGCATAGGGCAGCAGGTTGCGGTCGACACCCAGGCCGGCCAGCGGCGAGGTGGCGATCACCTCCACCTGCTGGTTGGGAGGGGCAGCGGTGGCTTGGGCCAGCACGGTGACAGGCGCCAGGGCACCGGCAGCGGCCAGGGCCAGGGTGGTGCGGCGCAGGCATGGGAACATGGCGGAACGTCTCCTCGTCGTGGTGTTGGAATGCAGTTGATTCGAGTGCAAAGCATGGGCCAGAGCAGCCGGGAAAACTTCCTGATCAGCGCTGGGGAAAGCCCGTCGTGACATTGCACGTGATGCTGGTGGACGACCACGCGGTGGTGCGGGCTGGCTACCGCCGCCTGCTGGAGCTGGAGCCCGACTGCGTGGTCAGCGCCGAGTGCGCCGACGCCGACAGTGCCGATGCCCTGTTGCAGCAGCGCAACCCGCCGGTGGTGGACCTGATCGTGCTGGACCTGTCCATGCCCGGGCGCAGCGGTTTCGACCTGCTGCGCCGCATCGCGCTGCGCTGGCCGCTGCTGCGGCGCCTGGTCTTCAGCATGCACGACAGCCCGGCGATGGTGGCGCAGGCGCTGGCGGCCGGGGCCGATGGCTTCGTCACCAAGAGCAGCCCGCCCGCCGTGCTGGTGGATGCGCTGCGCCGGGTGGCTGCGGGGGAGCAGCGGGTGCTGTCACCCGACATCGCCGGCGCGCCAGCGCAGGCCGCTGCGGTGGCGCCGCACCTGCTGCTGTCGCCGCGTGAATTCCAGGTGCTGCAGGGCCTGCTGGCCGGGGATGCGCTGGACGCCATCGCCGAGCGCCTGCACATCAGCGCCAAGACGGTGTCCAACCACCAGACGCTGATCCGCCAGAAGCTGGGCGTGGCCAATGCGGTGGAATTGCTGCGCCATGCGCAGGCGCACCGCTTGTTCTAGGAGCCTGTCGGACTTGGGGAGCGTCGGCTGCGAATCGACCGCAGCGGTCCATTTCTCACCGTCTTTTTGCCCCATAGCTCGGCTATGGAGCTGCAAATCCGGCAAGAACTGTCCTCGCTGGGGCCGATTCTCGCTATCGACGCCCCAAGTCCGACAGGCTCCTAGCCTGCTGCGCCGCGCTGGCTCCGCTGGTCATCCGATAGCATCGCTTGCAGTTACACCCGTCCGGGTGCCGATGTTGGGGATCCGATGGAACCGATCATGATCGCGCTGGCGTTTGCCGCCGGCTTTGCAGCGCAGCTGGTCAAGCTGCCTCCGCTGATCGGCTTCCTCGCCGCCGGTTTCGCGCTCAACGCGCTGGGCTTCGAGCGCACGGCAGCGCTCGACACCATCGCCAACCTGGGTGTCACGCTGCTGCTGTTCACCATCGGCCTGAAGCTCGACATCAAGACGCTGCTGCGTGGCGAGGTCTGGGGCTCGGCCACGCTGCACATCGTCGGCTCGACCCTGCTGCTGGCGGCGGTGCTGTTCCTGCTCAAGTCGGCCGGCCTGGCCCTGGCCACCGATCTGGGCTGGACGGCGATGGTGCTGCTGGGCTTCGCGCTCAGCTTTTCCAGCACGGTGTTCGCGGTCAAGGTGCTGGAAGACCGCAGTGAACTCAACTCACTGTATGGCCGCATCGCCATCGGCATCCTGGTGATGCAGGACGTGTTCGCGGTCATCTTTCTCACCGCGTCCACCGGCAGCCTGCCCAGCCCCTGGGCGCTGGGTCTCGTCGTGCTGTGGCCCGCTGCCAGGCTGATGCGGTCGATGCTCGACCGTGTCGGCCATGGCGACCTGCAGGTGCTGTACGGCGCCTTCCTGTCGCTGGTGGTGGGTTACGGCCTGTTCGAGGCGGTGGGCGTCAAGGGCGACCTGGGCGCGCTGATCGTCGGCATGCTGCTGGCGTCGCACCCGGCCACTGCGGGGCTGGCGAAGTCGCTGTTCCATCTGAAAGAACTGTTCCTGGTCGGCTTCTTCCTCAGCGTGGGCCTGGGCGCGCTGCCCGACCTGTCGATGCTGCTGACGGCCCTGATCCTGCTGCTGGTGCTGCCGCTCAAGAGCGGCCTCTACCTGCTGGTGCTGATGCGCTTTCGGCTGCGCACGCGCACTGGCGTGCTGTCGACGCTGTCGCTTGCCAACTACTCCGAGTTCGGCCTCATCGTGGCCGCCGTGGCCGCCACCGCCGGCTGGTTGTCGGCCGACTGGCTGGTGGTGATCTCCCTGGCGGTGGCAGGCAGCTTCTTGCTGGCCGCGCCGCTGAACGCTGCCAGTGAGCGCCTGTACCAGCGATTCAAGGTGCCGTTTAGCCGGCTGGAGGCCGGCCACCTGCTGGCAGCAGACCAGCCCATTGCCCTGGGCGCCGTGGACGCGGTGGTGCTGGGCATGGGGCGCATTGGCGGCGGCGCCTACCAGCGGCTGGCCGGCCACCACGGCCTGAACGTGCTGGGCGTGGACAACGACCCCGAGACGCTGCGGGTCCATCGGACGGCTGGCCGGCAGGTGATCGAAGGCGATGCGGTGGATTCCGACTTCTGGGACAAGCTGGTCATCTGCCAGTCCTTGAAGCTGGTGCTGCTGGCCATGCCGTCGCACGCCGGCAATGTGCATGCGCTGGCGCAGCTGAAGCAACGGGCCAACGCGGGTCGATTCGCCGGCCACATTGCCGCCATCGTGAAGTACGCCGACGAGGTCGAACTGCTGCGCGGCATGGGTGCCGACGATGTCTTCCTCGTCGACGCCGAAGCCGGCAGCGCGCTGGCCGACGATGCGCTGGCCGGCTGGCGCGCCAACCGGCCGGCAGGCCATGCAGCGCAGGCCGACTGAGCGCGCTGACTGAGCGCGCCGGCTGAGCACGCCGACCGACCGCGCCGGCTTCGCGGGGCCGGCGCGCTCCGATCGGGCACACCCACTGCGGTGCGCCGCCGGTTGCCTGCGATGGCCCGGTCCGGGCGCCCGCATCAGTGCAAGTGACTTCGGCGCGCCACGCCGGCCTCACTCCGCCTTCTGCGCCAGCCCCAGCCGATCGACCACCAGGCGCTCGTGCGCATAGGCGGCGCGCAGCGCGCGGCCATAGTCCTCGGGCCCCAGGTAGGCCGGCTCCTGGTCGTAGCGCGCCAGTTCGGCCACGAAGGCCGGGTCCTGCATCGCTGCCCTGAAGGCCTGGTGCAGCACCTGCACCAGCTCGTCCGGCATGCCGGCCGGTCCGGCCAGGCCGTAGGGCGACATGGCCACGATGTTGTGGCCCAGTTCCTTCAGCGTGGGCACCGTCGGCCAGCGTCTGGTGCGCTGCTCGCCAAAGGTGACCAGGAGCCGCAGCTGGCCCGAGTCGACGAAGGGTGCAAAGCCGTTGCTGTTGACGCCCACCATCACCTGGCCCGAGGTCACTCCGATCATCTGCTCGGCCGTGCCCTTGTAAGGCACGTGGATGTAGCTGAGCTGGCGCTTGCCGAACAGCTCGTCGATGACCACGTGCGGCGTGGTGCCGGCGCCGTTGGTGGCGATGCTCAGCGCATCCGGGTGCGCCTTG
>JBBRVT010000288.1:0-6057 GCA_038246615.1 Burkholderiales bacterium | reverse complement strand
CTTCGAGAACGTTGCGTCCGGCGTCCGCCTGGCAGGAGCGCCACGCCGCGGCCTCGATGACATCGTGGAGCGCAGCCTCGCGAGGGCAGCGTTGTGGGATGAGGTCAAGGACAAGCTCACCCAGAACGGCTCCAGCCTGTCGGGCGGCCAGCAGCAGCGGCTGTGCATCGCGCGCGGCATCGCCATCAAGCCCGAGGTGCTGCTGCTAGACGAACCCTGCTCGGCGCTGGACCCGATCTCCACCGGCAAGATCGAAGAACTGATCCACGAGTTGAAGGCCGACTACACGGTGATGATCGTCACCCACAACATGCAGCAGGCGGCACGCTGCAGCGACTACACCGCCTACATGTACCTGGGCGACCTGATCGAGTTCGGACCCACCAACGACGTGTTCACCAAACCCAAGCGCAAGGACACCGAGGACTACATCACCGGCCGCTTCGGTTGATCGAGGCCGCAGGCGAGCGCCTGCACAGCAGAGGAATCCAGCATGACCGACAAGCATCTTTCCACCCAGTTCGACAACGAACTGTCCGGTATTTCCACCCGCGTGCTCGAGATGGGCGGGCTGGTCGAGAGCCAGGTGGCGCAGGCGGTCTTCGCCCTGTCCACCTTCAGCACCGAGGTGGCCACACAGGTCTTGAAGGCCGAGGAGCGGGTCAACCAGATGGAGGTCGAGATCGACCGCGATCTGTCGACCATCATCGCCCGGCGTCAGCCGACGGCACGCGACCTGCGCCTGCTGATCGCCGTCTCCAAGACCATCGCCAACCTGGAGCGCATCGGTGACGAGGCCGCCCGCATCGCCCGCACCGTGCAGCGGCTGCTGAATTCGGGCATGTCCAGCCGCATGCGTCTGCCGGTGGGCGACCTCACCTTCGAGTGCGAACTGGCCACCAAGCAACTGCGCAAGGTGCTCGACGCGTTTGCCCGGCTCGATGTCGACGCTGCGGTGGACGTGCTGCGCCACGACGACCAGATCGACCAGGAATTCGACGGCCTGATGCGCAAGCTGATCACCTACATGATGGAAGACCCGCGCACCATTTCCTCGTCGATCGACCTGGTGTTCGTGGCCAAGGCCATCGAGCGGGTCGGCGACCATGCCAAGAACCTGGCCGAGCAGATCATCTACATCGTCAAGGGCACCGACGTGCGCCACAACTCCGTGGACACGATCGAGGACCTGGTCCGCTGAACCGGGAGCCGACGATGAGCCGAATCGTGGTGGTCGAGGATGAGTCGGCGATCGCCGAGTTGATTGCCATCAACCTGCGCCATGCCGGGCACGAGGTGACGCTGGCCGCGACCGCCGAGCAGGCGCAGCGTGCCATCGATGCCGTGCTGCCCGACCTGGTGGTGCTGGACTGGATGTTGCCCGGCCTGTCGGGCCTGGCTTTGGCGCGCCAGTGGCGGGCCAGCGAGCGCACCCGTGAACTGCCCATCATCATGCTGACCGCACGCAGCGAAGAATCCGACAAGGTGGCCGGGCTGGACGCCGGCGCCGATGACTACCTCAGCAAGCCGTTCTCGACCAACGAACTGATGGCGCGCATCCGGGCCGTGCTGCGGCGCAAGGCACCCGAGGCGCTGGAAGACCTGGTCGAAGTGGCCGGTCTGCGGCTCGACCCGTCCACCCGCCGCATCAGCCGCCGCACGCCGCAGGGCGACGTCGATCTGAAGATGGGCCCCACCGAATTCCGCCTGCTGCACTTCCTGATGACCCACCCCGAGCGGGTACACAGCCGTGCGCAGCTGCTCGACCGGGTCTGGGGCGACCATGTCTTCATCGAGGAGCGCACCGTGGACGTGCATGTCAAGCGCCTGCGCGAGGCGCTGGCGCCGGCCCAGGCTGCCGGCATGATCGAGACCGTGCGCGGTGCCGGCTACCGGCTCACCAAGCACGCCAGCACGCAGCCGGCCTGAGATCGCTCACCGCACGCAGCCGCCGTCGATGGCCTGGTTCCTGCCGCGCCTGCTGGCGTCCATCGTTGCGCTCACCCTGGGCGGCGCGCTCGGGGTGCTGGCTGGCGCGCTGCTGAAGTCGCCGGCCATCGGCGCGGTGGTCGGTGCCGGCGTCGGTGTGGGCTTGATGGTGCTGCGCGACGCCCTGCACGCCGGCCGGCTGATGAACTGGTTGCGCGACGGGCAGCCCGGCGATGCGCCACGGGACACGGGGCTCTGGGGCGAATTGGGCTACCGAATGGAACGTGCCCTGCGCCAGCGTGACCAGGCCCTGGCAGTCGAGCACCAGCGCCTGGCCGAGTTCCTGTCGGCGATCGAGGCATCGCCCAACGGCGTGATGCTGCTCGACGCCGACGACCACATCGTCTGGTGCAGCGCGGTGGCGGCCGACCATCTGTGCCTGGACGCCCGCCGCGATCTGCTGCAACCGGTGACCAACCTGGTGCGCATGCCGGCTTTCGTGGCCTACCTGCAGGAGGCTGGCTGGCGCGAGCCGATCATCCTGGCAGCGCCAGACGGCACCGGCATGCTGCAGATGGTGATGCGCGGCTATGGCGACGGGCAGAAGCTGGTCATCACCCAGGACGTGACCGAGCGCCAGCGCGCCGAGGCGATGCGGCGCGACTTCGTCGCCAACGTCTCACACGAGATCCGCACCCCGCTGACGGTGCTGGCCGGCTTCGTCGAGACCATGGCCAGCCTGCCGCTGACCAGCAGCGAGCGCAGCCGCGTCATCACGCTGATGCAGCAACAGGCCGAACGCATGCAGGTGCTGGTGGCCGATCTGCTGCAGCTGGCCCAGCTGGAGGGCAGCCCGCGGCCGCCGCCTGACCGCTGGACGCCGCTGGCAGCGCTGCTGCAGCGTGTGGCCGGCGATGCCCGCATCTTGTCGGCCGGGCGCCACCAGGTGTCGGTCGAGGTGCCCGAGGGCGTCGAACTGGCCTGCCTGGAGACCGAGTTGCTCAGTGCCGTCGGCAACTTGGCCAACAACGCGGTGCGCTACACGCCTGCCGGTGGCCAGATTCATATCGCCTGGCGCATGCGTGCCGACGGCTTCGGCGAGATCGAGGTGCGCGACACCGGCATCGGTGTCGCCCGCGAGCATCTGCCCAGGCTGGCCGAGCGCTTCTACCGCGTCGACGGCAGCCGCTCACGCGACACCGGCGGCACCGGCCTGGGGCTGTCGATCGTCAAGCATGTGGTGCAGCGCCACGGCGGCACGCTCGAAATCGACAGCGAACCCGGCAAGGGCTCGCGCTTTCGCCTGTTGCTGCCAGCCGGCCGGGTGCGCCGGCCGGCGCCGGTGCCGCGCCTGTCCGAGCCGGCAGGTACGGCCTGACGCATGGTCCGACGGACGGCCTGAGCCACCGTCAACCGGCCCCTCGGCGCAACACCACCACGGCCTCTTTGCGCTCGGTCGGCCGGCGCTCGCGCGCCACCTCGCGCCAGCCGGCGGCGCGTTGCGCCTCGACCAGCGCCGCACCACGCGCCATCTCGGGCCCGCGCAGCGGCAGTACCAGCAGCAGCACCGGGCAGGTGCCGCGCGCCGCGCCCGGTGTGGCGTCCACCCTGCGCCGGCCGTGGAACTCCAGCGCCGCCACCAGCGACGGCGGCGCCTGCGGCGCGGCGATGCAATGGCCGGCCGGCACATGGCGCACCAGGCGCTCGGCCAGCGGGCGGTTGCTGCGGCCGTAGTCGAGCAGTGGCAGCCACAGCGTCATCAACAGCAGCCAGCACAGTGCCACGCCGCCGGCGGGCAGCACCACGCTCTTCCAGATCACCGCCTGGTGCCGACCGGTGCGCCAGCGCACCAGCCCCAGCCAGGCCAGCGTGGCGGCGGCGGCCAGCAGCAGGCCCGGCCAGGACATCTGCGGTGTGAAGCCGGGCGCGAGGCGCAGCACCGTGGCGAGCGCCTGCGCCGGTGTGCCGGTCTGCATGGCCAGGTAGAACACCCACACGATGGCGGCGCAAACGCTGAAGAAGAACACCGACAACCAGTCGATGGCGGCGGCGCCGCTGCGCTGCAGTGTGGGCAGGGTGAAGGCTGCCAGCACCGCGATGCCGGGCAGGCCCAGCATCAGCGCCCGCTCAGACCCGTCCATCGCCACACAGCCGATGCCGGCCACCGCGCAGCCCAGCAGCGGGATCGCCAGATGGCGTTGCGCCAGGTGGCCGCGCCAGCGCCACAGCGTCCACAGCGCCAGCGGCCAGGCCGGCCACAGGAACCAAAGCAGCAGCCGCGCCAGCGACGGCAGATCGATCTCGGCTGCCACCCGCCAGGCCCAGGCGCCCGATAGCCAGGCCAGCAGCGCCGCCAGCACGGTGGCCACCGCCAGCCAGGGCCGCAGTGCGCGCAGGCCGGCATCGGCCGTGCCCCAGCACAGCGCCAGCGCACCGACACCCAGCGCCAGGGCGATCGCCGGAGCGCCGCAGGCCACCAACATCGGCAAGGCGGCCAGCACACCCAGCCGTGGCGGCCAGCCCCGCTGCGGCGCTGCGGCCAGGGCCCACTGCAGGCCGGCCACAGTCGCCAGCTGCGCCAGTTCAGGAGTGGTCTGGTGGCCCAGCTGCAGCAGGCCCAGTGTGGCGATCAGCAGCAGCAGGGCGCCATCGGCCATCGCCCGGGCATAGTCCACCGGCGCGGCCTCGCCGCCGAAGGCGAAGGGCAGCGGTTGCGCGGCATCGCTGCGTGCCAGGTGGAAGGTGGCGTACCAGACGGCCGCCAGTGTCAGCACCAGCAGGGCGGCAAACGGCAGGCGCGCCGCCAATGCCGGGTCGAGCCAGCCCTGGCCAGCGCGGATGGCCAGCGCGCCGATCCAGTGCGGCAGCAGCGCAGCATCGGTGGGCACGCCGCCCAGCGCCGGCGCCAGCCAGGGCGCACGGCCCTCGGCAATCGACAGCATCTGGCCGAAGGCGATCAGCTCGGCGCCACGCCAGGGGTCGCGCCCGAACAGCCCCGGCAGCACGTAAGCGGCGCAGAACAGCAGCAGCGCCAAACGGGGCAGGCGCCGCACCGCGTCTTGCGTCACCAGGGCAGGGTTGGGTCTGGGCGTCACCGCAGCAATGATAGAAGGCGGAACGGGGTGCGCCCGGGCATGAAAAAGGGCAGCCTGGGCTGCCCTGCTGCTGCGCGCCGTCGGCTGCCGGCGCGGCTGGCACCGCTCAGGACGCCTTCTTGTTGATGCCGAGGCTGGCGAACTTGTTGCGGAACTTCTCGACGCGGCCGCCCAGGCTGTCGATGCTCTTTTGCGTGCCGGTGTAGAACGGGTGCGTCTCGCTGGTGGTTTCCAGCTTCACCAGAGGCAGCTCACGGCCGTCGTCCATCTTCACGGTTTCCCTGGTGGCCACCGTCGAGCGGGTGACGAACTTGAAACCGTTGGACAGGTCCACGAAGCACACTTCGCGGTACTTGGGGTGGATGCCTTCTTTCATGGGAAACCTACTTTCAGATCGGTCGCTGGGTTTGCCGGAAGCCTCGTTGCACCATGCAACGCACTTTCCTGTGAGCGGAAAAACCGCAGATTATAGCGGGACGAAGCCTCAGCCGCCGCGCCGCATCATGTCGAAGAAGTCCAGGTTGTTCTTGGTCTGCTTCATCTTGTCGAGCACGAACTCCATCGCCTCGATCTCGTCCATGTTGTAGAGCAGCTTGCGCAGGATCCAGGTCTTCTGCAGGATTTCCGGCTTCAGCAGCAGTTCTTCGCGGCGGGTGCCGGTCTTGTTGATCAGGATCGACGGGTACACCCGCTTCTCGGCCATGCGGCGGTCGAGGTGGATCTCGCAGTTGCCGGTGCCCTTGAATTCTTCGTAGATCACCTCGTCCATGCGCGAGCCGGTGTCGATCAGCGCGGTGCCGATGATGGTCAGCGAGCCGCCCTCTTCCACATTGCGCGCCGCGCCGAAGAAGCGCTTGGGCCGCTGCAGCGCGTTGGCATCCACGCCGCCGGTGAGTACCTTGCCGGATGAAGGCAACACGTTGTTGTAGGCGCGCGCCAGGCGCGTGATCGAGTCGAGCAGGATCACGACATCACGCCCGGTCTCGACCTGGCGCTTGGCGATCTCGAGCGCCATCTCGGCGACGTGGGTGTG
>JBBRVT010000287.1:0-6062 GCA_038246615.1 Burkholderiales bacterium | reverse complement strand
TCACCGGTCTTGCCCCAGATGTCGACGACCTTGTTGTAGCGCTCGCCGGAGGTGACCAGGCCCGAGACGTACTGCTGCTCGATTTCCTTGACTTCCTTTTCGGCGCGCTCGATCAGGCTTTGCTTCTGCGGCGGCACCAGCATGTCGTCGATGGCGATCGAGATGCCGGCACGCGTGGCCAGCCGGAAACCAGCCTGCAGCAGCTTGTCGGCCAGCACCACGGTCTCCTTCAGGCCGCACTTGCGGAAGCTGGTGTTGATCAGCTTCGAGATCTCTTTCTTCTTCAACGCCTTGTTGATGTGGGCGAAGGGCAGGCCCTTGGGCAGGATCTCTGACAGCAAGGCGCGGCCGACGGTGGTGTCGACCAGCTTGGTCACCGGCTGGAACTCACCGCCCTCGTCTTTGACCCACTCGGTCAGGCGCACCGCGATCTTGGCTGTGACTTCCACCACCTTGTTGTCCAGCGCGCGCTGCACTTCAATGATGTCGGAGAAGATCATGCCCTCACCCAAGCCGTTAATGCGCTCGCGGGTAGCGTAGTACAGGCCCAGCACCACGTCCTGCGACGGCACGATCGACGGCTCACCCGAGGCGGGGAAAAGCACGTTGTTGGAAGCCAGCATCAGCGTGCGGGCTTCCATCTGCGCCTCGATGCTCAGCGGGATGTGCACGGCCATCTGGTCGCCGTCAAAGTCGGCGTTGAAGGCCGAGCAGACCAGCGGATGCAGCTGGATCGCCTTGCCTTCGATCAGCACCGGCTCGAAGGCCTGGATGCCCAGGCGGTGCAGCGTCGGCGCGCGGTTCAGCAGTACCGGGTGCTCCTTGATGACTTCCTCAAGGATGTCCCAAACCACCGGCGTGCCGCTCTCGACTTCTTTCTTCGCTGCCTTGATGGTGGTGGCGATACCCATCGCCTCCAGGCGCGAGAAGATGAAGGGCTTGAACAGCTCAAGCGCCATCAGCTTGGGCAGGCCGCATTGGTGCAGCTTGAGCGTGGGGCCGACAACGATGACCGAACGGCCCGAGTAGTCGACGCGCTTGCCCAGCAGGTTTTGCCGGAAGCGGCCGCCCTTGCCCTTGATCATGTCGGCCAGCGACTTCAGTGCACGCTTGTTGGCGCCGGTCATGGCCTTGCCGCGACGACCGTTATCCAGCAGCGAATCAACCGCCTCTTGCAGCATGCGCTTTTCGTTGCGCACGATGATCTCGGGCGCCTTCAGCTCAAGCAAACGCGCCAGGCGGTTGTTGCGGTTGATGACACGGAGATAGAGGTCGTTCAGGTCGGAGGTGGCAAAGCGCCCGCCGTCCAGCGGCACCAGCGGACGCAGGTCCGGCGGCAGCACGGGCAGCACGTTCATCACCATCCAAGAGGGCTTCATGCCGCTCTTCTTGAAGGCTTCCATCACCTTCAGGCGCTTGCTGTTCTTCTTGACCTTGAGCTCGCTGCCGGTCATGTCGCCACGCAGGCGCTCGATCTCGACGTCGAGATCCATGTCGGCCAGCAGTTTCTGCACGCCTTCGGCGCCCATCAACGCGACGAACTCGTCACCAAATTCGGTGCGCTTTGCGTCGTAGTCCTCCTCGGTCATGATGGAGAACTTCTTCAGCGGGGTCATGCCGGGATCAACCACGACATAGGCTTCGAAGTACAGCACGCGCTCGATGTCGCGCAGCGTCATGTCGAGCACCAGGCCCAAACGCGACGGCAAGCTCTTGAGGAACCAGATGTGCGCGCAGGGCGCGGCCAGGTCGATGTGGCCCATGCGGTCGCGCCGCACTTTGGTCTGGGTCACTTCGACGCCGCACTTCTCGCAGATCACGCCGCGGTGCTTGAGGCGCTTGTACTTGCCGCACAGGCACTCGTAGTCCTTGATCGGGCCAAAGATCTTGGCGCAGAACAGGCCGTCACGCTCGGGCTTGAAGGTGCGGTAGTTGATCGTCTCGGGCTTTTTGACTTCGCCAAACGACCAGGAACGGATCTTCTCGGGGGACGCGATGCCAATCTTGATGGCATCAAAATGTTCGTCGGGGGTGAACTGCCTGAACAGATCGAGCAAACCCTTCATTGCATTCTCCAGAATCCAAAAATATGCGGAATTGCAACCTCAAGCGGGCGCTGCGGGGCCGGCTTTGCTGGGCCGCTGGCGGCGCCAACTTGAGGGGGAAGCGACAGAGCCGCTTCGGGGGTGGGCATCAGTTCTTCTCAAGTTCCATGTCGATGCCCAAGGATCGGATTTCCTTGACCAGGACATTGAACGATTCGGGCATGCCGGCTTCGATGGCGTGTTCGCCCTTGACGATGCTTTCGTAGACCTTGGTGCGGCCGTTCACGTCGTCTGACTTGACCGTCAGCATCTCCTGCAAGATGTAGCTGGCGCCGTAGGCCTCAAGCGCCCAGACCTCCATCTCACCGAAGCGCTGGCCACCGAACTGCGCCTTGCCGCCCAGCGGCTGCTGAGTGACCAAGCTGTACGGGCCGGTGGAGCGCGCGTGCATCTTGTCGTCCACCAGGTGGTGCAGTTTGAGCACGTGCATGTAGCCGATGGTGGTGGGCCGCTCGAACTGCTCGCCGGTGCGGCCGTCGAACAGATTCGCCTGCGTGCGGGTGGCGGTGAGGCCCTTCTTCGCAGCGATGTCTTCCGGATAGGCCAACGCGAGCATGGCGCGAATCTCACTCTCCTTGGCACCGTCAAACACCGGGGTGGCAAACGGCACGCCCTTGCTCAGGTTGCCGGCCATCTCGATGATGTCGGCATCACTGAGCGCGCCGATGTTCTCGGTCTTGCCGCCCGACTGGTTGTACAACTCGTCGAAGAACTTGCGCAGGTCGGCGATCTTTTCAAGTTCACGGGCCTCGCTCTGCAGCATGTCGCCGATGCGGTTGCCGATGCCCTTGCCGGCCCAGCCCAGATGCACTTCCAGCACCTGGCCGACGTTCATGCGCGAGGGCACGCCCAGCGGATTGAGCACGATGTCGACGGGTGTGCCGTCGGCCATGTAGGGCATGTCCTCGACCGGCACGATCTTGGAGACCACACCCTTGTTGCCGTGGCGGCCGGCCATCTTGTCGCCAGGCTGCAGGCGGCGCTTGACGGCCAGGTAGACCTTGACCATCTTCAGCACGCCGGCGGGCAACTCGTCGCCTTGGGTCAGCTTCTTGCGCTTTTCTTCAAAAGCCAGGTCGAAGCTGTGGCGCGTCTGCTCAAGCGAGTTCTTGATCGACTCCAGCTGGTTGGCCACTTCGTCATCGGACGGACGGATGTCGAACCAGTGGAACTTCTCGACCGAAACCAGGTAGGCCTTGTCGATCACCGTGCCCTTGCTGATCTTCTGCGGGCCGCCGTTGGCCGGCTTGCCGATCAGCAGCTTCTCGATGCGGTCGAAGGCGTCGCTCTCAACGATGCGCAGCTGGTCGTTGAGGTCAAGGCGGTAGCGCTTGAGCTCGTCGTCGATGATCTGCTGGGCGCGCTTGTCGCGTTGGATGCCCTCGCGAGTGAACACCTGCACGTCGATCACCGTGCCATTGGTGCCCTGGTCAACACGCAGCGAGGTGTCTTTCACATCGGACGCCTTCTCGCCGAAGATCGCGCGCAGCAGCTTCTCTTCAGGCGTCAGCGTGGTCTCGCCCTTGGGCGTGACCTTGCCCACCAGCACGTCGCCCGGCGTCACTTCAGCGCCGATATAGACGATGCCGCTTTCGTCCAGGCGGCCCAGTTGCTGCTCGCTCAGGTTCGGGATGTCGCGGGTGATTTCTTCGCTGCCCAGCTTGGTATCGCGGGCCATCACCACCAGCTCTTCGATGTGGATCGAGGTGTAGCGGTCTTCGGCTACGACACGCTCCGAGATCAGGATCGAGTCTTCGAAGTTGTAGCCGTTCCAGGGCATGAAGGCGACCAGCATGTTCTGGCCCAGCGCCAGCTCACCCAGGTCGGTTGATGCACCGTCGGCCACCACGTCGCCAGCACCCACCAGATCGCCCCGGCGCACGATGGCACGCTGGTGGATGTTGGTGTTCTGGTTGGAACGTTGGTACTTGATCAGGTTGTAAATGTCGACGCCGACTTCACCGGCCACCGTCTCGGCGTCGTTGACGCGGATCACGATGCGGTTGGTATCGACGTAGTCAACGATGCCGCCGCGCCGTGCGGTGACCACCGTGCCCGAGTCGACTGCGGCGACACGCTCGACACCGGTACCGACAAAGGCCTTCTCGGGGCGCAGCACCGGCACCGCCTGGCGCTGCATGTTGGCGCCCATCAGCGCGCGGTTGGCGTCATCGTGCTCCAGGAAAGGCACCAGCGATGCCGCCACCGAGACGATCTGCGCCGGCGCCACGTCCATGTACTGGATGCGCTCGGGCGAGGTCAGAACTGATTCGCCGGCCTCACGTGCCGACACCAGCTCGTCGGTCAGCGCGCCTGCGGGGCTGAGCGAGGCGTTGGCCTGGGCGATGACGTACTTGCCCTCTTCAATCGCCGACAGGTAGTCGATCTGCACCGTCACCTTGCCGTCATTGACGCGGCGGTACGGTGTCTCGAGGAAGCCATACTCGTTCAGGCGCGCATACAGCGACAGCGAGTTGATGAGGCCGATGTTCGGGCCTTCAGGCGTCTCGATCGGGCAGACCCGGCCATAGTGGGTGGGGTGCACGTCGCGCACCTCGAAGCCGGCACGCTCACGCGTCAGCCCGCCCGGGCCCAGCGCCGAGACACGACGCTTGTGCGTGATCTCGGACAACGGGTTGGTCTGGTCCATGAACTGCGACAGCTGGCTGGCACCGAAGAACTCCTTGAGCGCCGCAGAGATCGGCTTGGAGTTGATCAGGTCATGCGGCATCAGCGCGTCGGTCTCGGCCTGGCCGAGACGCTCTTTGACGGCCTTTTCGATGCGCGCCAGGCCTGAGCGGTACTGGTTTTCGGCCAACTCGCCAACGCAGCGCACGCGCCGGTTGCCGAGGTGGTCGATGTCATCAACATCGCCGCGGCCGTTGCGCAGCTCGACCAGGATCTTCACCACGTCGAGGATGTCGGCGTTGGCCAGCGTCATCGCGCCCTCGGGCGCGTCGCGGCCGACGCGGGCGTTGAACTTCATGCGGCCAACGCGTGACAGATCGTAGGTATCAGCGTTGTAGAACAAGCGGCCGAACAGCGCCTGCACGGCGTCTTCGGTTGGCGGCTCGCCGGGGCGCATCATGCGGTAGATGGCGACGCGGGCGGCCAGCTCATCGGCGGTCTCGTCAGCGGCCAGAGTCTGGCTGATGTAGGCGCCCTGATCCAGCTCGTTGGTAAACAAGCATTGCACCTCTTTGACGCCGGCGGCGCGCAGCTTCTTCAGCAGCAGGTCGGTCAGCTCGTCGTTGGCCTTGGCGATGATCTCGCCGGTATCGGCGTCAACCATGTTGCGCGCGATGATGCGGCCAACGATGTAGTCCTCGGGCACCGAGACAAACTGCATGCCGTTGGTTTCAAGCGAGCGCACATGGCGCGCGGTGATGCGCTTGTCCTTCTCGACAACCACCTTGCCGTCCCGGTCGGTGATGTCGAAACGCGCCACCTCGCCCTTCAGGCGATCAGGCACAAACTCCATCTGCGCGCCGGCGTCCATCAGGCGGAAGCTGTCGAACTCGAAGAAGTTGGCGAGGATCTGCTCGGGATTCAGGCCGATGGCCTTGAGCAGAATCGTCACCGGCATCTTGCGGCGGCGGTCGACGCGGAAGTACAGCACGTCCTTGGGGTCGAACTCGAAGTCGAGCCAGGAGCCGCGGTAGGGGATGATGCGCGCCGAGAACAGCAACTTGCCCGAGCTGTGCGTCTTGCCCTTGTCGTGCTCGAAGAACACGCCAGGGCTGCGGTGCAGCTGGCTGACGATGACCCGCTCGGTGCCGTTGACGATGAACGAGCCGTAGTCGGTCATGAGCGGCACTTCACCCATGTAGACCTCTTGCTCCTTGATCTCCTTGACGGCCTTGGCCGGATGGCTCTCGCGGTCATAGATGATCATCTGCAGCTTCGCGCGCACGGCGGCGGCGAAGGTCAGGCCCCGTTGCTGGCATTCACGAACGT
>JBBRVT010000286.1:0-6073 GCA_038246615.1 Burkholderiales bacterium | reverse complement strand
TGCCGCTGATGATGCGCGCCGGGCGCCTGGTGGTGGCGCTGGAAGACCCGTCGGCGCGCAACGCCATCGACGAGATCGAGTTCAACGCCCAGTGCAAGGTGCTGCCGGTGCTGGCGCGCGCCGGTACCCTGGGCCAGGCCATCGACCGGGTGTACCTCCGGCTGGGCAAGGACAGCATCGAGCCCAGCGCCGACCTGATGGCCGGCTTCAACTTCGAGCCCGATGGCGGCGACAACGCCAGCAAGCTGCTGGCCAACCTGGAACAGGAGCAATCGCCGACCACGCGTGGCGAGGACGTCGCCATCGAGCAGAGCGACAACTCGCTGGTGCGGCTGATCAACACCATGATCATGGAGGCCAAGCAGGGCGGGGTGAGCGACATCCACATCGAATGCCAGCCCGGCAACCAGAAGGTGAAGGTGCGCTTCCGGCGCGACGGCGTGCTCAAGCCCTACATCGAGCTGCCGCACACCTACCGCAGCGCGCTGGTGGCGCGCATCAAGATCATGTGCGACCTCGACATCAGCGAGCGCCGCAAGCCGCAGGACGGCAAGATCAACTTCGGCCGCTGGATGCAGGGCCAGAAGCTGGAGCTGCGGGTGGCCACCATCCCCACCGCCAACGGCCTGGAAGACGTGGTGATGCGCCTGCTGGCCAGCGCCAGGACACTGCCGCTCGAAGCCATGGGCATGCAGCCTGACACCCTGGCCAAGCTGAAGGCGGCGGTGGAGCGGCCCTACGGCATGGTGCTGTGCGTGGGCCCCACCGGCAGCGGCAAGACCACCACGCTGCATGCCGCGCTGGGCCACATCAACACCCCCGAGCGCAAGATCTGGACCGCCGAGGACCCGGTGGAGATCACCCAGCCCGGCCTGCGCCAGGTGCAGGTGAACCCGAAGATCGACTGGACCTTCGCCAAGGCGCTGCGCGCCTTCCTGCGTGCCGACCCCGACGTGGTGATGGTGGGCGAGATCCGCGACGCCGAGACCGCCGGCATGGCGGTGGAGGCCAGCCTCACCGGCCACCTGGTGCTGAGCACGCTGCACACCAACAGCGCACCCGAGACGGTGACCCGGCTGCTGGACATGGGCATGGACCCGTTCAGCTTTGCCGACAGCCTGCTGGCGGTGCTGGCCCAGCGCCTGGTGCGCCGGCTGTGCAAGCACTGCGTGACCACCCGCCCGGCCACCGCCGAAGACCTGCAAGGCCTGGTGGACGGCTATCTGTTCTCCTACCCCGACGCCAGCCAGCGCCCCGACGCCGGCGCGTTGCTGGCCGACTGGACCCGGCGCTTCGGCGCGGACGGCCAATTGCTGCACCACCACGCGCCGGGCTGCAGCCACTGCGACAACAGCGGCTTCGGCGGCCGGTTGGGCGTGCATGAGCTGCTGGTGGTCAGCCGCGAGTTGCGCCGCCTGATCCAGACCAAGGCGCGGGCCGAGCAACTGCAGCAGGCCGCGATGCAGGAAGGCATGCGCACGCTGCGCCAGGACGGCATCCTGAAGGTGCTGGCCGGGTTGACCAGCATCGAGGAAGTGCGGGCGATCAGCAACAACTGACGGCGCCGGCCAGCGCACGCCGGATCACGCCGGCCTGGCGGCTTGTACCGCCATGGCACAAGCAAGGGCAATCCACAGATGGGCAGCCGCCCGCGCAGCAGCTACAACCGCAGCGCGATGCATGCCCCCACCACCCACCCTGCCGGCCCGCGCCTGCAGATCGACCAGCTGACCAAGCGCTACGGCGCCCGTGCGGCACTCGACGGCTTGTCGTTCAGCCTGCAGCCCGGCTGCTTCGCCGCCTTGCTGGGGCCCAACGGCGCCGGCAAGAGCACGCTGTTCCAGGTGCTGACCGGCCTGTTCGCGGCCGACGCCGGCACGGTGCTGGTGGACGGCCACAGCCTGCGCGGCAGCGCAGTGGCGGCGCTGCGCCACATCGGCGTGGTGTTCCAGGCCATGTCGCTCGACCTGGACCTGAGCCTGGCGCGCAACCTGCGCTTCCACGCCGACCTGCACGGCCTGCCGCGTGCGCTGGCCACGCAGCGCATCACCGACGACTGCGCCACGGCAGGGCTCAGCGCCGACCTGGACCGCGCGGTGCGCGAGTTGTCGGGCGGCAACCGCCGCAAGGTGGAACTGGTGCGCGCACTGCTGCACCGCCCCGGCCTGCTGCTGATGGACGAGCCCACCGTGGGCCTGGACCCGAAGAGCCGGCGTGAACTGCGCCAGCGCGTGGCTGACGATGTGCGTGCGCGCGCCAGCAGCGTGCTGTGGGCCACCCACCTGGTCGAAGAAGCCGAGGCTGCCGACCGGGTGCTGGTGCTGCACAAGGGCAAACTGCTGGCCGACGGCGCACCGGCGGCCGTGGCTGCCGCGCTGGGCGGCGGCTCGCTGGAAGAAGCCTTCATCCGGGCCACGGCCTGAACCCACCGCAGAGACCCGATGATCCATTGCCACCTCCTGCGCCGTGCCGGCATCGCCGCCGCCCTGCTCGCTGCCAACCTCGCCCAGGCCCAGGGCGTGGCATGGGTGTCCAGCGAGAAGGACAACGCCCTGGCCATCGTCGACCTCAAGACCCAGACCGTCACCGGCACCGTGCCCACCTGCCAGCGCCCGCGCCACATGCAGGTGACGCCCGACGGCAAGACCCTGGTGGTGGCCTGCGGCGACGCCGGCCAGGCCGACGTGATCGACCTGGCCACGCGCAAGAGCCTGCGCCGCTTCCAGCTGGGCGAAGGCGCCGAGCTGTTCGACCTGTCGCCCGACGGCAAGACCCTGTACCTCACCAACGAGGAAGACGCCGAGCTGGTGGTCTTCGACCTGGCCAGCGGCCAGCGCAAGAGCGCCGTCAAGGTCGGCGAGGAGCCCGAGGGCGTGAAGGTCTCGGCCGACGGCAAGACGCTGTATGTCACCTCCGAGGTCGCCAGCCTGGTGCATGTGATCGACCTGGCGGGTGGCAAGGTGACCAAGCACATCGCCGTCGGCAAGCGCCCGCGCCGCTTCGCGTTGACGCCCGACGGCGCCCAGCTGTGGGTGACCAACGAGCTGGACGCCAGCGTCAGCGTGATCGACACCCGCTCGCTCAGCGTGATCGACACCCTGCGCTTCGCCGTCAAGGGCGCACGCGCCACCGACATCACGCCGGTGGGCATCACCATGGCGCGTGACGGCAAGCGGGCCTTCGTGGGCCTGGGCAAGGCCAACCATGTGGCCTTCGTCGACGTGGCGAGCCGCAAGGTGACCGACCTGGTGCTGGTCGGCAAGCGCGCCTGGGGCCTGGGCCTGGACAAGGCCGAGAAGACGCTGTACGTGGTGAACGGCATGTCCGACGACCTGAGCATCGTCGATGTGGCGAGCGCCAAGGCGGTGAAGACGGTGCGCGTCGGCCGCGTGCCGCACTCTGTGGTGGTGGTCGAGTGATGCGCCCTGCGTTGCACCCGGTGGTGCTGGTCGAATGAAGCGGCGCCACCTCGCGGCCACTGCGCTGCTGACCCTGGCTGCCGCCGCCGCCCAGGCCGCCGCCTTCCAGGCGGTGCTGCTGGTGCCGGCCGACGACCCGCGGCTCAGCCGCAACCGGCTGGAGCGCGCCGTGCTGGGCCACCCCGCCGGGCCGGCGGCCGACGCGCTGGGCGTGGCGCTGAAGGAAGGCAAGCTGGAACTGGACGCCGCCGGCGCCAGCCTGGGTTTGCGCACCGTGGCGGTAGCCGATGCCGCCGCCGCCAGGGCCGCTGCGGCGGCGGCCGAACAAGCCGGGGCCGCCGCCGTGCTCACCGACCTGCCCGCCGCCTGGACCGTGGCCGCCGCCGACGGCACCAGGCTGCCGGTGATCAACCTCTACACCGCCGCCGACAGCCTGCGCGGCGCAGACTGCCGGCCGAACCTGCTGCACATCGGCCCCAGCGAACGCATGCGCGCCGATGCCATCGCCCAGACCCTGGTGGCGCGCAACTGGCGCAACGTGCTGCTGCTGGTCAGCCAGGACGCGGCCGATGCCGAGCGCGGCGCGGTGGCGGCAGCGGCCATCCAGCGCTACGGGCTGAAGCTGGCCGGCCGCAAGCCTTTCAAGCTGTCGGCCGACCCGCGTGAACGCGACCTGGCCAACCCCGCCCTGCTCACCGGCACGGCCGGCGGCGGCGCCGCCTACGACGTCGTCTGGGTGGTCGATGCCGATGGCGAATTCGCGATGAACCTGCCCTACCGCACTGCCCTGCCGCGCCCGGTGGTGGGCGACGGCGGCCTGGTGGCGCTGGCCTGGTCGGCCAGGTACGGGCGCTTCGGCGCGCCGCAGGTCACGCGCCGGCTCTCCCGGGCGGCGGGCCGGCCGATCGGCGCGCACGACTGGTCGGCCTGGCTGGCCGGCAAGGCGTTGATCGCTGCCGCCGTGGCCGCACCCAGGGGCCCGGCCAGCGCGTTCGCACAGGCCCTGGCCAGGGCCACCATCGACGGCAGCAAGGGCGTGGCGATGGGTTTCCGTGCCTGGGACGGCCAGCTGCGCCAGCCGCTGCTGCTGACCGACGGCCAGGCGGTGGTCGCCACCGCGCCGGCCGAGGGCATCCTGCACCCGACCAACGTGCTGGACGCGCTGGGCGCCGACGCGCCTGAAAAACTCTGCAAAGCCCGATGAGACACGCCCTGCAAGCGCTGCGCGCCATCGTGATGCGCGAGCTGATGAAGTTCGGCCGGCAATACGGCCGGCTGGTGTCGGCCCTGGTGCGGCCGCTGTTGTGGCTGGCGGTGTTTGCAGCGGGCTTTCGCAACGTGTTCGGCGTGGCGATTGCCGAGCCCTACGACACCTACATCCCGTACGACGTGTACATCGCCCCCGGCCTGGTCGGCATGGTGCTGTTGTTCAACGGCATGCAGAGCAGCCTGGCGATGGTGTATGACCGCGAGATGGGCCTGATGCGCCTGCTGCTCACCGCACCGCTGCCGCGCTGGTGGATCTTGTTCGCCAAGCTCATCGCCACGGCGGTGCTGAGCCTGGCGCAGGCTGCTGCGTTTGTCATCGTGGCCTGGGCGCTGGGCACCACGCTGCCGGTGATCGGGCCCGAGTTTCCCAACGTCGCACCGATGGTGCTGGCCGCCGCCGTGTCGGCGGCCCTGATGCTGGGCGCGGTGGGCCTGCTGCTCAGCGTGCACATCAAGCAGCTGGAGAACTTCGCCGGCACGATGAACTTCGTGATCTTTCCGATGTACTTCATGTCCACCGCGCTCTACCCGCTGTGGAAGCTGGAAGAGTCGGGCGCCGCCTGGGTCTACCAGATCGCCCGCTTCAACCCCTTCACCCATGCGGTGGAGTGGATGCGCTTTGCGCTCTACGACAAGGACCCCGGCATGTCGCCTTACATCGTGCTGGGCACGCTGGCGCTGTGTTTCGGCCTGGCGGCCTGGGGTTACGACCCGCAGCGCGGCTTCGGCGCACTGACCAAGCGCGGTGGTTGAGATGCTGACACTGGAGTTGATCGAATGGAACTGATCCGCCGCCGCCGCCAACTGCTGGGCCGCCTGTCGGGGCTGGCCGGCGCCCTGGCCCTGGGGCCCGCCTGGGGCGCTGCCCTGGCGCAGGCGCCACAGCGCTTTCCCACCCGGCCGATCACGCTGTGGCTGCCCTGGCCGGCCGGCGGCGCCACCGACCTCACCTTCCGCGTGCTGGCCGAAGGCGCCGCCCGCCGCCTGGGCCAGAAGGTGCTGATCGAGAACCGCAGCGGTGCCGGCGGCACGCTGGTCATGCCGGTGCTGCAGCAGGCCGCGCCCGACGGCTACACCCTGGCGCAATTGCCGCAGACGGTGCTGCGGGCGCCCTGGATGCGCAAGGTGCTGTGGGACCCGATCCGCGACACCACGCCGATCCTGCAGCTCTCGGGCGTCACCTTCGGCATCGTGGTGCCGGCGGCCAGCCCCTTCCAGACGCTGGACGACCTGTTCGCCCATGCCAAGGCGCACCCGGATGCGCTGAGCATCGCCACCAACGGCGCCGGCACCACGCCGCACGTGGTCATCGACGAGCTGTTCGGCAAGCGCCAGCTCAGCTACATCCACGTGCCTTACAAGGGCACGGCCGAGCAGATGATCGG
>JBBRVT010000285.1:0-6076 GCA_038246615.1 Burkholderiales bacterium | reverse complement strand
GACGCCGCCAGCGACCTGGGCCTGTCGGTGGGCAGCATCACCAACACCTTGCGCGCGCTGCTGGCCGGCCAGACGGTGGGCGACTGGCGCGCCGCCAACGATCAGACCTACGACGTGAAGGTGCGGCTGGCGCCGGAGGCCCGCGACAACCCCGACGACCTGGCCCGGCTGAGCCTGGTGCTGGGCGGCAGTGCTGCAGTTGCGGCCGACGGCAGCATGCGCACCGTGCGCCTGGGCCAGGTGGCCGATGTGCGCGCCGGCCTGGGCCCGACCCAGATCAACCGGCGCGACCTGAACCGCGAGAGCGAGATCAGCGCCAACACCAGCGGCCGGGCGCTGGGCGAGGTGTCGGCCGACATCCGCAGCATCCTGGACGAATCAGCGCTGCCACCGGGCTACAGCTACCGCTTCGGTGGCAGCACCAAGGACATGCAGGACAGCTTCGGCTACGCCATCTCGGCGCTGGTGATGGGCGTGGTGTTCATCTACATGATCCTGGCCAGCCAGTTCCGCAGCTTCCTGCAGCCCATCGCGCTGATGAGCTCGCTGCCGCTGACGCTGATCGGCGTGGTGGGCGCGCTGCTGCTGTGGCGCAGCACGCTCAACATGTTCTCGGTGATCGGCGTGATCATGCTGATGGGCCTGGTGACCAAGAACGCCATCTTGCTGGTCGACTTTGCCATCCGCGCGCGCGCGGACGGCATGGAGCGCAGTGCCGCCCTGCTGATGGCGGCCAAGGTGCGGCTGCGGCCGATCCTGATGACCACGCTGGCGATGATCTTCGGCATGCTGCCGCTGGCCCTGGCACTGACCGAGGGCTCGGAGCAGCGCGCGCCGATGGGCCAGGCGGTGATCGGCGGCGTCATCACCTCGTCGCTGCTGACGCTGGTGGTGGTGCCGGTGATCTACTGCTGGCTCGACGACCTGGGCGTCTGGTGTTCACGCAAGCTGTTCGGCGGGGGCAGCAGCAGCGGGCCTGCTGCCAGCACACCGAAATAGAATCCGGGGTTGACCCGCCATGCACCGCAGCCCGCCTTCATCGACCCGCCCATGAACATCGAACAAGCCCGCTTCAACATGATCGAGCAGCAGATTCGCCCCTGGGATGTGCTGGATCTGGGTGTGCTGGACCTGCTGGCCCGCGTGCGGCGCGAAGACTTCGTGCCGCCGGCCTACCAGGCGCTGGCCTTCGTCGACGCCGAGGTGCCGCTGGGCCATGGCCAGGTGATGCTGGCGCCCAAGCTGGAAGCCCGCCTGCTGCAGGAGGCCGATGTGCAGCGGCATGAGCGGGTGCTCGAAATCGGCGCCGGCTCGGGCTTCATGGCGGCGCTGCTGGCGCACCGGGCGCAGTCGGTGATCACGCTGGAGCGCATCGGCGCGCTGGCCACGCAGGCGGCGGCCAACCTGCGGCACGGCGGCGTGCTCAATGCCAGCGTGCGTGCGCAGGACGGCAGCGGCGGGCTGCCCGATGACGGCCCGTTCGACGTGATCATGCTGTCGGGCTCGGTGCCCGAGGTGCCGCAGGCCCTGCTCGACCAGCTCAAGCCCGGCGGTCGGCTGCTGGCCATCGTCGGCCAGGAGCCGGTGATGCGCGCTGTGCGCATCACCCGGCTGTCGGCCACGGCACTGCAGCCGCAGGAGCTGTTCGACACCGTGGCGCCGCGGCTGGCCGGCTTCGGCGAGCCCTCGCGCTTCCACTTCTGACCACCACCGACACCGGCTCCACGCGCATGACGCTCCCCCAACTCGCGGTGCAGGATGTGGCCGACTTCGTGGCAAGCCATGCCGGCCAGGCACCGCTGCTGCTGGACGTGCGCGAAGACTGGGAACTGCAGACCGCGCGCCTGGACCTGCCTGGCGCCACCCTGCTGCACATCCCCATGCACAGCCTGCCGGCGCGCCGCGCCGAACTGGCGCCGGTGCAGCCCGTCCTGGTTTTGTGCCACCACGGCGCACGCAGCCTGCAGTGCGTCGCTTACCTGCAGCAGCAAGGCCACACGGCCGTGTACAACGTCGCCGGCGGCATCGATGCCTGGTCACGCGAGGTGGATGCCTCGGTGCCCCGCTACTGATACCGGGCCTGCCGCCAGCGCCCTTCCCCAAGCCCCACCCGAGGATCACCGTCCATGTCCAGCCTGTCTCTGCGCTTCCTGCCCACGCGACTGCGGTGCGCCAGCCTGTTGGCGCTGCTGCTGGCCAGCGGCGCCGCCCAGGCCGAGAACCTGAACGAACTGTACGAGGCGGCACGCGCCTACGACGCCACCTACCTGTCGGCGCGCAGCCTGGCCGAATCGGCCGAGTTCAGGGCCGCGCAGGCCGACGCATTGCGCCTGCCCAGCGCCAGCCTGACCGGCTCGGCCAACGTCAGCGAGATCAGCGCCGTCACCGGTGCCAGCGTCGGCAGCCGCACTGCCACGCTGGGCCTGCAGGGCCGCCACCCGCTCTTCAACCGCGGCAACGCTGCCACCTTCGAGCAGGCGCAACGCGTGCTGGCGGTCTCCAAGGCCGACCTGGAAACGGCCGAGCAAGACCTGATCCTGCGGGTGGCGCAGGCCTATTTCGACGTGCTGGCCGCACAGGATGCACTGTCGGCGGCACAGGCCTTCAAGAAGGCGGTGTCCGAGCAGCTGGCCTCGGCCAAGCGCAACTTCGAGGTGGGCACCGCCACCATCACCGACACCCGCGAATCGCAGGCCCGCTTCGACCTGGCCACCGCCCGGGAGCTGGTGACCGACAACGACCTGCGCACCAGGCGTAACGTGCTGGACCAGCTGGTGGGCCGCGCGGCGGTGGCGCCCAATGGCCTGGCGCTGCCGGTGGCGCTGCCGCCGGTGCTGCCGGCCGAGATGGACGCCTGGGTGGCCACCGCCGAGGCCCGGCACCCGACCATCCGCAAGGCCCAGCTGGGCCAGGACGTGGCCCGGCTGGAAACCGAGAAGGCGCGCGCCGGTGCCCTGCCCACCGTCGACCTGGTGGGCTCGCTGGGCACCAGCAACAACGCCGGCTCGGCCACCTTGGTCAACAGCAACCGCGGCACCGCCACCACCGGCAGCGTGGGCGTGCAGCTGAACATGCCGATCTACACCGGCGGCGCGGTGCAGAACCGCATCAGGGAAACCGTGGTGCTGGAGGAGAAGGCGCGCCAGGACCTGGAGGCCGCACGCCGGGGCGTGACCCTGGGCACCCGCAGTGCCTTCCTGGGCGTGCAGTCGGGGCTGGGCCAGGTGAAGGCGCTGGAGGCCGCCGAGGCGTCCACCAAGCTGGCGCTGGAAGCGACTGAACTGGGCTACAAGGTGGGCGTGCGCGTCAACCTGGATGTGCTCAACGCCCAGAGCCAGCTGTTCGAAACCCGCCGCGACCTGTCGAAGGCGCGCTACGACGTGATCGTCAATGGCCTGAAACTGCGCCAGGCCTCGGGCCAGCTGCAGCCGCAGGACGTGCGCAACATCGACGCACTGCTGGCGCGCTGAGCCACCACCAGCGCCAGGCCGATTCGTCTCAATCGACGATGGCCGCTGCGCTGCGGTCCGGGCCAGACTTCTGCCATGGCTGCCCACCCCCCAGAAGCCCGGCGTGCGCTGCGCCCGGCCAGGTTGGTTGTCCGGCCACCCAGGAGGCAGTCGGGCGCTGGGCCGTGCCCGGCTGCACCGGCCGGGCAGCACGCGCCGGGCTTTCCGATCGCCGGCCATGCCCTTCCCACCGACACGCACGGCCGTGTGCCCTGACCTGCCCCCAAGCCGCAGGCGGGTACAGATTCCCCCACCACCAGGAGCCACCATGACGACACCCCCACTGTTGCTGCTGGACCAGCCTGCGCCGGGCATCAGCCGCCTCACGCTGAACCGGCCGGAAAAGCGCAATGCCCTGAACAATGCGCTGCGCGGCGCGCTGTTCCAGGCGCTGGAAGCCAACGACCGCGACGCGGCCGTGCGTGTGACCATCATCCGCGGCGCCGGGCCGGCGTTCTGCTCGGGCTACGACCTGTCGGCCGACAACAGCGCCGACCAGCCGTACCACACCGCCGGTGGGCTGGGGCAATGGGCGCGCCATGTGGTGGACGGCTGGTTCCGCATCTGGGATCTGGCCAAGCCGGTGGTCGCCCAGGTGCACGGTTACTGCCTGGCGGGCGGCTCGGAGCTGGCCACCGCCTGCGACCTGGTGTATGTCGCCGACGACGCGCAGATCGGCTATCCGCCGGTGCGGCTGATGAGCCCACCCGACATGCAGTTCCACCCCTGGCTGATGGGCATGCGGCAGGCGATGGAATCGATGCTGACAGGCGACTCCATCAGCGGCCGCGAGGCCGCGATCCAGGGCTGGGCCAACCGCGCCTGGCCGGCCGACGAACTGGAAGCCCAGGTGCTGGCGGTGGCCCAGCGCATCGCCATGCTGCCCACCGAGCTGGCGGCCATCAACAAGCGCAGCGTGCACCGGGCGATGGAGAGCATGGGCTTGCGCAGCGCCATCCGCGCAGGCACCGAACTGCAGGCGCTGGCCTTCCAGACCGAAGCGAGCAAGGCCTACATGTCACGCTTCCGCCGCGACGGCGAGAGTGTCAGCAAGCTGCTGAGCGAGCGCGACCAGAACTTCGGCGACTACCGGACTCGCGACACGACTTGAACCGCGTGGGTGCGTGGTGTGCAGGTGCGCAGCAGCCTCACTCGGGCGGGGTTCCGGACTGCTGCAGCAGTTGCCGCCAGACCGGCTTTTCGCTGCGGACATCGTCACCCGAACAGTGCGCAGGGTCGGCACCGGTGACGCTGATGCAGCACGCCTGCGCATCGCCATGCGCACAGCCAGGAAGGCCGATTCCAGCTCGGCAAAGACACGCCAGTTCAGCGCGTTGCGGCGCTGCCGGCGTTTCAGGGTGATGGTCAGCACTTGGCCGGCCAGGTCGTAGCCGATCTTTGCCTGGTCGACCACCGCACCGGGCTCGGCCTGGATGAAGGCGCAGGGTAGAGATAGCCGTCGGCGTCGAAGTGGCCGACGTCACCGGTGGCCACCAGGGCACCACGCGCGGCCTTGCGGCGTTTGGCGTCATCACCGTGGCAGGTGAAACCAAGGTCGTTGTCGCGCCCGCATGCCACCTCGCCGTTCTGGCCAGCGGACAGGTGCTGGCCGACCCGTCCAGCACCTCCACGGTCATGCCCTGCAACACGCGGCCCCTGCAGGAGGTTGCCGCTGCCGGCCTGCTGCGGGACGGCATCGACGTGTCGGCGCTGCGGCGTGAGATGGATACGTCGTTCCGCCGCACCATGCTGGACTGGGCCAGCGGCGAGTTGCCGACCGAGGCACTGCAGCGCAGCATCGGTTTGACGTCTGTGTTGACGCTGCGCGGCGCGGCATCGGCGCAGGGCCTCGCACTGCTGGACGCCCTGCTGCTGCGCCTGCAGCCGGGGGCCTTTTTTTAGGCGCGCGGGGGAGTCAGGCGCAGCACCTGCTGCGAGATCAACGCCGCCGCGCCGCGGTGGGCGTTGGCAAAGCCCAGCGCGCGCTGTACCCAGGCGTTGCGTTCGGGGTCGGACGCCAGCCGCACTGCGGCCTTCACCCCGGCCTGGATGTTGTCCACCCGCTGCGCCGCGCGGGCCAGCAACGCCTGCTTCGAGGCCTGGGCGAAGTTGAAGGTGTGCGGGCCCATCACCACCGGGCAGCCGCAGGCTGCGGCCTCGATCAGGTTCTGCCCGCCGAGCGGCGCAAAGCTGCCGCCCAGCAGGGCCACGTCGGCGCAGGCGTAGTACAGCGGCATCTCGCCCATGGTGTCGCCCACCCACACATCGGCCATGGCGGCCTCCAAGGGTGGTTGCTCGTCCCATTCGGTGCGGCAATGCAGCGTCAGCCCCTGCATGCGCGCCAGCGCCACCGCCTCCTGGAAGCGCTGCGGATGGCGCGGCACCAGCAGCAGCAGCGGCCGCGGCACCGGCTGGGCCGCCCATGCGGCCAGCAGCGGGCCCTCTTCGCCCTCACGCGTGCTGGCCGCCAGCACCACCGGCCGGTGCAGGGCCTGGCGCCACTGCAGGCCCATGGCGGTGAGCCGCGGCGATGGCGTCATGTCGAACTTCAGGTTGCCGCTGACCAT
>JBBRVT010000284.1:0-6113 GCA_038246615.1 Burkholderiales bacterium | reverse complement strand
GAGCCCGGCCCGCTGATGCTGGGCCTGCAACTCGCCCCCGGCCAGGACGTGGACGCCGCCCGCAGCGCGCTGCTGGCCGCAGTGGACGGCCTGGCCACCGAGCCCGTCAGCACCGAGGAGCTGGAGCGTGTGCGCACCCAGTGGCTGAACGACTGGGAGCAGGGCTTCAGCGACCCCGAGCGGGTCGGCGTGGCGCTGAGCGAGGCCATCGGCAACGGCGACTGGCGGCTGTACTTCCTGGCGCGCGACCGCATGCGCGCGCTGAAGCTGGCCGATGTGCAGCGCGCGGCCCAGGCCTACCTGGTGCCCGACAACCGCACCGTGGGCACCTACCTGCCCGCCGATGCCCTGCGCCGCCCGCCCGACCCGGCGCTGGTGGACGCCGCGCCGATGGTCAAGGGCTACCGCGGCGATGCGGCCCTGGCCCAGGCCGAGGTCTTCGACGCCACCCCCGCCAACCTGGACGCCCGCAGCCAGCGCAGCGCCCTGGCCAGTGGCCTGCAGGTGGCGCTGCTGCCCAAGGGCACGCGCGGCGCGACGGTGCAGGCGCGGCTGGTGCTGCGCTTTGGTGATGTCGACAGCCTGCGCGGCCAGGGCATGGCCGTGGCGGCGATGGGCGGCCTGATCGACAAGGGCGGTGCCGGCCTGAGCCGGGCAGAGATCAGCGACGCCTTCGACCGGCTGCGCGCCGATGTGGGCTTCGGCGCCAGCGGCCAGACGCTGACGGTCGGCATCACCACCGTGCGCCAGCACCTGCCGGCGGTGGTGGCGCTGGTGGGCCGCCTGCTGCGCGAGCCGGCCTTCCCGGCCGACGCGCTGGACGAGCGCCGCCGCCAGCTGCTGGCCGCCGTGGCGGCGCAGCGCAGCGAGCCCGGCGCGGTGGCCGGCAATGCGCTGCAGCGCCATGGCAACCCCTATCCGCGCGGCGACCTGCGCTACGTGAGCAGCTTCGACGAGACGCTGCAGGATGCCAACGCTGTCAGCGTGGACGCGGTGCGGGCGCTGCACCGGCGCTTTCTCAGTGCAGCCGGCGGCCAGTTCAGCGCGGCGGGCGACATGGACACGGCGGCAGTGCAGGCCGCGCTGGCCCAGGCCTTCGGCGACTGGGGCGTGCCGGCGGGCGGTGCGCTGCCGGGCGCGGCCTTCGTGCGCGCACCGCAGCCGCTGGTGGCTGCGCCGCCATTGCGCCAGTTGCTGGCCACGCCCGACAAGCCCAATGCCAACCTGCTGCTGGAGCAGCCGCTGGCGCTGAACGACACCCACCCGGATTTCCCGGCGATGCTGGTGGCCAACCACCTGCTGGGCGGCGACGCCAACGCCCGGCTGTGGGCGCGCATCCGCGAGCAGGACGGGCTGAGCTACGACGTGCGCAGCTATGTGCTGTGGAACAGCTTCGAGCCGGCGTCGCGCTGGCAGGCCTCGGCCATCTTCGCGCCGCAGAACCAGCCCAGGGTGGAAGCCGCGCTGCAGCAGGAAGTGGCGCAGGCGCTGAAGGACGGCTTCAGCCAGAAAGAGCTGGACGACGGCCGCGTGGGCCTGCTGAACCAGCGCCGCCTGGGCCGCGCGCAAGACGCGGTGGTGGCCGGCGCACTGGTCAACAACCTGTACCTGCAACGCCGGTTTGCCCTGCAGCAGGCCAACGACGACGCGATTGCGGCGCTGACCCTGGACCAGGTCAACACCGCCCTGCGCCGGTACATCGACCCCGCCAGGTGGGTGGTGATGTGGGCCGGTGATTTCAAGAACTGACGCGTCCAGCACGACACCAGGAGCACCCGATGACCACCGACAAGCCCGTTGCTGCCAGCGCCCTGGCCGCCCTGATCGACACCGCCGCCGCTGCCGCGCTGGCCCGGGTCACCGCCTGGCGGCGCGACTTCCATGCCCACCCCGAGCTGGGCAACCGCGAGTTCCGCACCGCCGGCATCGTGGCCGCGCACCTGCGCGCGCTGGGGCTCGACGAGGTGACCACCGGCGTGGCCCACACCGGCGTGGTGGGGTTGCTGAAGGGCGGTCTGCCCGGCCCGGTGGTGGCCCTGCGCGCCGACATGGACGGCCTGCCGGTGGCCGAAGAGGTCGACATCCCGTTCGCCAGCAAGGCCAAGGCCGAGTGGAACGGCGAGCAGGTGGGCGTGATGCATGCGTGTGGCCACGACACCCACACCGCCATCCTGATGGGCGTGGCCGAGGTGCTGGCCGGCCTGCGCGCGCAACTGCCCGGCACGGTGAAGTTCATCTTCCAGCCGGCCGAGGAAATGCCGCCCGAGGGCGAGGACGGCGGCGCCAGGATGATGGTGGCCGAAGGCGTGATGCAGAACCCCAAGCCTGCTGCGGTGTTCGGCCTGCATGTCACCAGCCGCCTGCCGGTGGGTGTGATCGGCTACCGGCCCGGCCCGACCATGGCCAGTTCCGACAGCCTGAAGATCACCGTGCGCGGCAGCCAGACGCATGGCGCCATGCCCTGGTTCGGCGTCGACCCGATCGTCACCAGCGCCCAGGTGGTGATGGGCCTGCAGACGGTGGTCAGCCGCCAGATCGACCTGACGCAGGAGCCGGCAGTGGTCACCATCGGCACCATCCACGGCGGCCTGCGCCAGAACATCATCCCGGACGAGGTGGTGATGACCGGCACCATCCGCACCTTCAACGAGGCCATGCGCGACGACATCCACGAGCGCGTCACCTACCTGGGCGAGGCGATTGCCCGCGGCAACCGCGCCAACTGTGTGGTCTGCATCAACAAGCACTACCCGGTGACGGTGAACGACCCGGTGCTGACCGAGGCCATGCGCCCCAGCCTGGCCCGCAGCGTGGGCGAGGACAAGCTGATGCTGGTGCCCAAGGTGATGGGCTCGGAGGACTTCTCGTTCTTCCAGCGCGAGGCCCCGGGCTTGTTCTACTTCGTCGGCGTGGTGCCCAGCGGCGTCGACCCGAACAAGGTGGCGCCGAACCACTCGCCGCGCTTCTACGTGGACGAGGGCTGTCTGATCGTCGGCATGCGCAGCCTGGCGCACCTGGCGTCCGACTTTCTACACCACGGCGCCAGCGCCTGAGCATCCACCGGAGCCAGCCGATGACCACCCCCACCAAGTTGACCGACTGCACTGCCACCGACCTGCTGGCGCTCTACCGCAGCGGCGCCGCGTCGCCGGTCGAAGCCACCCAGGCGGTGCTGCAGCGCATCGCCCAGCTGAACCCGCAGCTCAACGCGTTCTGCCTGGTCGATGCCGACGCGGCACTGGCCAGCGCCCGCGCAAGTGAGGCGCGCTGGCAGGCCGGCACGGCCACCGGCGCGCTGGACGGCGTGCCGGCCTCGATCAAGGACCTGATCCTGACCCGCGGCTGGCCGACGCTGCGCGGGTCGCGCACCGTCGCGCCCGACCAGCCCTGGGAGGTGGACGGGCCGGTGGTGGCGCGGCTGCGCGAGGCCGGCGCGGTGCTGCTGGGCAAGACCACCACGCCAGAATTCGGCTGCAAGGGCGAGACCAATTCACCGCTGACCGGCATCACCCGCAACCCCTGGGACTTGTCGCGCACGCCGGGTGGGTCTTCGGGCGGCACGGCCGCAGCGGTGGCCGCCGGCCTGGGGCCGTTGAGCGTGGGCACCGACGGCGCCGGTTCGGTGCGCATCCCGGCGGCTTTTTGCGGCAACTTCGGCCTGAAACCCAGCTTCGGCCGGGTGCCGGCCTACCCGCTGTCGCCATTCGGCAGCGTGGCGCACCTGGGGCCGCACACCATGGGCGTGGCAGACGCGGCGCTGATGCTCAACGTGATGAGCCAGCCCGATGCGCGCGACTGGACATCCCTGCCGCCTGACGGGCGCGACTACCGCGTGGGCCTGGGCGATGGTGTGCGCGGCCTGCGCATCGCCTATTCACCCACCCTGGGCTACGCCAGGAACGTGCACCCCGAGGTGGCCGCAGCGGTGGCCCGGGCGGTGCGCGACCTGGAAGCGCTGGGCGCGGTGGTCGAGCAGGTCGACCCCGGCATCGACGACCCGCTGGACATCTGCACCGGCCTGTGGTTTCTAGGCGCGCTCAGCGTGTGGAGCGGCATGACACCGGCCCAGCAGGCCCTGGCCGACCCCGACTTCGCCGCCGAGGCGGCGCTGGGCATGCAGTTCAGCGCGCTGCAGATCCAGCAACTCAACCTCAAGCGCGGTGCGCTGGGTTCACAGCTGCGCCTGTTCATGCAGCGTTACGACCTGATCGCCACCCCGGCGGTGTCGGTGCCGGCCTTCGAGGCGCGGGCGGCCGGCCACATGCCGCTGAGCCCCGAGGCCATGCTGGGCTGGTCGCCGTTCTCCTACCCGTTCAACCTGAGCCAGCAGCCGGCCTGCAGCATTCCCTGCGGGTTGACGTCCGACGGCCTGCCGATCGGCCTGCAGCTGGTGGGCCCGATGTTCGGCGACGCGCTGGTGCTGCGCGCTGCGCGTGCCTATGAAAGCGTGCGGCCGATCGCCCGGCCGGCGCTGGCCTGGGCGCGCTGAGGGACGCACTCCACGGCCTCGCAGAGCTCGGCCGCTTCGCCAGGCACAGCCAGTCCTCAGGACTGGCTGCGTCCGGGCTCAGCCCACGCTGGTGGCCGCCCAGGTGTTGCGGTCGATCGCCCAGGAGCCGACCGAATCCGGCGTGCCGTGGCTGAAGAAGTCCAGCCGCAGGCTGGCGGGGTCGGTGGTCAGCAGGCCGTAGTTCTGGCACTTCGAGCCCACGCCCACCAGCTTGCACACCGCCGCGCCCGACGCGGTGGCGTCGTGCAGCCAGCGGCCGTCACCCAGGTTGGTGGACTTGAAGCGGTTGGCATGGATGTCGCCGCTGAGCACCAGGATCTTGTACCGGCGGGCCAGCGCCAGCAGCCAGGCGTGGTCGTCGAACAGCGCCCATCGGGCGTCATCGTCGGCCTGCACTACCGAACCTGATGCGATCAGGTGCACTGCTGCGGGTGCTGCCGCCAGCTTGGCCTCGATCTGCGCGCGCTGGTCGGCGCCCAGCAGGTCACGGCCGATGCGCCAGGAGCGGCCGTCGGTCAGGTGCAATTGCAGGTCGGGCGCCAATGCGCGGTGGCGGTAGCCCGGCGGCGGCTCGTTCGTCTGGTTGATGCTGGCGTCGTTGTAGGCGCTGGGAAAGCTGCCGGGTGCCAGCCGCTCGTCCAGCGTGCGGCGCACGGCATTGAACAGCGCGCGCGAGATGCGGATGTTCTCCTTGTAGATGACCTTGCTGATTGCGCGTTCGCCGTAGCTTTCGTCCCAGAGAAAGTCGTGGTCGTCCCAGATCGCATCGGTGGGCACGGCCGACACCAGGGCACGAAACTGCGGCTGGTCGAGCTGCGTGCGCCAGCGCTCCAGCACATGCAGCAGGAAATCCACCGACTCCAGCTGCTTGGGGTGCGTCACGCCGGCCGGGTAGGGCGGCGCGTCGATGTAGACCGAATCGCCGAGCAGCAGCAGGCGGTCGGGCCGCTGCGCGGCAATCTGGTCCCACACCGGCTGCTGCGCGAACACGGTGAACGCCATGCACGACGTGAAAGCGATCTTCATGGTGGGGCTCCTGGCTGGGGTCGAATCGTGGGCCGTGCCTGCCTGGCCAAGTGGCAATCTGGCCCTGCGGCGATGTGGCACTGTAGAACTGTGGCCCTGCGGCAATGTAGCCCGATTGGCTGCATGCCGGCGGTGCGGGCTGTGGTCTGAACAGGGGATGCCGGTGGGCAGCCGGCCGCCTGCGGCGCGCGCAGCGCAGGCACAAGCTGTTACTTGCAGCGCAGGCCGATTCCTTCATTGGTGCGCCGATCT
Source organism: Burkholderiales bacterium (assembly GCA_038246615.1). GTDB lineage: Bacteria > Pseudomonadota > Gammaproteobacteria > Burkholderiales > Burkholderiaceae_C > Pseudaquabacterium. The sequence continues at coordinate 325 of JBBRVT010000284.1, read as the reverse complement.
GCCGATCAACAGGAACAAGGTGTCCGGGGTGCCGTCCGGTGCCCGCCTTGGCCCTGCCCGCCCCGCCCATGAAACGTTCCCTGGCCTCGATCGCCCGCCAGTTGCTGCACCAGGCCGCGCGCGCAGCACTGGCCCTGTTGCCACGCCGCCTGCGCTTCACGCTCTTTCGCAGCCTGATCGACTGCGACGACGCGCCCGACGCCCGGCTGGAGCTGAAGATCGCCGACACCCAGGACGAGCTGGAGGCCTGCTTTCGCATCCTGCACGACGCCTACGTGGCGGCCGGCTTCATGCAGCCCGACCCGTCGGGGCTGCGGGTGACGAT
>JBBRVT010000283.1:0-6118 GCA_038246615.1 Burkholderiales bacterium | reverse complement strand
GCGAAGTTGTGCCCGCCCAGGCTGCCCTGCCCGGCCGATTCATGGCCCAGGCCCACCGCATGGTGCAGGCGATGGAACTGCGGGCTCACCAGCAGCCAGCGCAGCGGCCCGAAGCCCAGCCGCACATTGGCATGCGACAGGCTTTCCACCAGCTGGGTGACGGCGACGATGGCGACGAACTGCCCCGGCGCCACGCCCACGGCCAGCGCCAGCAGCACGAATGCACTGTCACGGAGCAGGTCATCAAGCAGGTGGTTGCGGTTGTCGCTCCACAGCGTCATCTGCCGCTGGCTGTGGTGCACCGCATGCAGCTGCCACCACCAGCCCACGCTGTGCTGCAGCCGGTGGTAGCCGTAGTCGAACAGGTCGAACAGCAGCAGGTACAGCACGAAGCTCACCCAGGCCAGGTCGGTCACCCCGGGCCACAGCCCGTCGAGCTGGAAGCCCTGCAGCCCCGCCAGCCGCAGCTGGCCGGTCAGGGCGTCCCACAGCGGGTCGATGCTGAGGAACAGCACCACCCGGAACAGACCCAGCCGGTGGACCAGGGTGTAGACGATGTCGGTGCGCACCGCAGCACGGTCGGTGACCGGCTCCACCGGCCGCCAGCGCTCCAGCGCCCGCATCACCGTGAGCATCAGCGCGATCTGCACCAGACCCACCAGCAGCCAGCCGGTGGCGCGGTAGCCCTCTGCCAGCAGGTTGCCCAGGCCCAGGTGGAACATCAGCGGCTGCAGCAGGCCTTCGAACAGCCACTGCTCGGCCAGGCCGAAGGCGTCGGTCAGGGTGTTGAGCAGTGCATCCATCGGCAGCGCCTCACCGGCCGGCCAGCGCGGCCCGGTACGCCGGGTGCTCGCGCAATGTGGCAAAACACAGGCCGCGCGCCTGCAGGCCGCTGAGCAGCGGCGCCAGCACCGCCGGCGCCCAGGGCTGCTGGCGCGCCCAGATGCCCAGGTGCGCCACCAGGATGTCGCCGGGCCGGATGCCAGCCAGCGCCTGCTTCAGCAGCAGGCCGTTGGGGTAGCGGTCGCTGGGCAGCTCGTCACCCAGGAAACCGGCCGGCGCCCAGCCGACATGCTGCCAGCCGCAGGCCTGCGCGGCCCGCAGCAGGGCCGGCGATGTCTTGCCGCCGGGCGCGCGGAACAAGGGCAGCATGGCCTGGCCGGTCATGGCCTGGAAGCGGTCGGCCGGGCGCTGCAGCTCGGCGCAGTACTGCGCGGCGCTGAGCACTTGCCGCCGGCCGGCGTTCGAACCCATCGACGGCCGGGTGTCGAAACCGCCATCGGGCCGGTCGGCCAGCCAGCTGTGGTGGTCCCAGGTGTGCGAGCCGAAGGCATGGCCGGCGGCGACCATCTCGCGCCACCAGGGTGCCCAGCTATCGTCGAGGCTCCAGCCGCCGGTGCGGGTGCGCTCGTTGGCCAGGAAGAAGGTGGCACGCACCTGGTGATCGCGCAGCACCTGGGCCACCAGCGGGGCCACGCCCATGTGGCCGGTGTCGAAGGTGAGATAGACCGGCCGGCTGCAGCCTGCGGTGGCGGCGGGCACCTGTGTGGTCGCCGCGACCAGCAGCAGTGCGGCCAGGCAGCGGCGTCGCGCGCGCTCAGCGTGGCGCATGGTCCAGCGTCCACACCCCGTGCGGCGAGCGGCCCACCGGCACCTGTCGCAGCAGCTTGCGGCTGTCGATGTCGATGAAGCTCAGCTTGCGCGCCCAGCGTGAGCTGACCAGCAGGGTCTTGCCGTCGGCCAGCACTTCCATGCAGTCCGGCCCGCTGGGGCCGGGCAGTTGCGCCACCACCGTCAGGGTCTGCATGTCGATCATGCTGATGCTGTTGGCCACCCGGTTGCTGACGAACAGGTGCCGGCCGTCGCCACGCGCGCGGAAGGCATGCGCGCCCTCGCCGGTCACGATGCGCTGCAGCAGCTGCGGCGTGGCAGCGCTGACGTCGTACACCTCGACGAAGCGGTCGCCGGTCAGGCAGACGAACAGGCGCCGGTCGTCGCGGCTGAGGAACACGTCGGACGGCATCTTGCCGGTCTTGATCTTCCAGCGCGGCGCCTGGCTGGCCAGGTCGATGGCCATCAGCTCGTCGCTGTCCTGCAGCGACACATAGACCGTGGTGCTGCGGCTGTCGATGAACAGGTGGCTGGGCGTCCTGGGTGCGGCGATGCGCTTGACCAGCTTCAGCGGCTGGACCGTGTCCTTGGGCTGCCAGTGGTACAGGTCGACATGGTCCAGCCGGTTGGCTGCGGTGACGAACCACTTCATGTCGGGAGAGAAGCGCAGGTGGTAGGGGTCGACGATGTCGGGCAGGACGCGCTGCACCTCGGCGGTGATCGGGTCGATGAAGGTCAGCGAGTTGCCCAGCGCATTGGCCACCAGCAGGCTCTTTTCGTCCGGCGTCAGGTAGAGATGGTGCGGCTCCTTGCCGGTGGGGATGCGCTTGGTCTCCGCGAAGCTGACCGGATCGATCACGCTGACAGTGGCGTCCAGAGAGTTGAGCACGAAGATCGGCCGCGGGCCGGCGGTGGCCTGCGTTGCAGCGGGCAGCAGGCTGGCGGACACCAGTCCAGCAGACAGCGCCGCTGGCAAGACGCTGCGCAGCGCGGCAAGGCAGCCGATCGCGGCACGGCGGGACAGGGGCAACGGCATGGATGGCGGCTCGGCAAGTGAGCCGGCAGGGGTCGGGGCTAACCCGCTAGTGTAGGCGGGCGAACACCATGGCCCCCTGGACCGGCCCGCCTGTCTCGGCGCGCCGGCGCGGGCTCAATCGTCGTCACCACGCCCCAGAATGCCGCCAAGCAGGCCGCCGCCCGCCACCGCGCCCAGCACCGACCCCTCCTCCCGCGAGCCACCGCGCTGCGGCGCTGCGGCAAACACCCGGCTGGCCAGGCGGCTGAACGGCAGGCTCTGCAGCCACACCGTGCCCGGGCCGGACAGCCTGGCGAAGAACAGGCCTTCACCGCCGAACAGCGCGGTCTTGATCTTGCCGACGTACTGGATCTCGAAGTTCACGTTCGGGGTGAAGGCCACCACGCAGCCGGTGTCGACCATCAGCGTCTCGCCGGGGCGCAGCTCGCGCCGCACCACCGTGCCGCCGGCGTGCACGAAGGCCAGGCCGTCGCCTTCGAGCTTCTGCATGATGAAGCCCTCGCCGCCGAAGAAGCCCACCGACAGCTTCTGCTGGAAGTAGATGCCCAGCGAGACGCCGCGTGCGGCGCACAGGAAGCTGTCCTTCTGGCACACCAGCATGCCGCCGAGCTGGCGCAGGTCCATCGGCAGGATCTTGCCCGGGTACGGCGCGCCGAAGGCCACCTGCTGCTTCTGCCCGGCGTTGTTGGTGTAGACGGTGGTGAACAGCGATTCACCCGTCACCAACCGCTTGCCGGCGCCGAGCAGCTTGCCGAAGAAGCCGCCTCCGCCGCCGCCGGAGCCGTCGCCGAAGACGGTGTCCATGCCGATGCCGGCGTCCATGAAAAACAGGCTGCCGGCTTCGCCCACTGCGGCCTCGCCGGGGTCCAGTTCGATCTCGACGAACTGCATCTCCGAGCCTTTGATTTCATAGTCGACCACGTCCATCGCCATGGGTGCCGCTCCTGTCGGTTGGTGGCTTGCGCAAGCCGGGTCGAGAACCGGCGCGATGGTACCCAATCGGCATGCCGCTGGGTGCGTGCGGCTGGGTGTGTGCCGCTGGATGGGTGCCGCTGGGTGTGCCGCTGGTGTGGGCCGAGCGGCAGCGGCGGCCAGTCTGGCAGCACGGGCGGCCGGTCAGCGGGTGTCGTCGTCCTTGGTGCCGAAGATCTTGTCGCCGGCGTCGCCCAGGCCGGGGATGATGTAGCCGATCTCGTTGAGATGGCTGTCCACCGCCGCCGTCCAGCAGCGCACGTCGGGGTGGGCCCGGTCCAGCGCGGCCATGCCTTCGGGCGCGGCCACCAGCACCAGCGCGCGGATGTCCTTGCAGCCGCGCGCCTTCAGCAGGTCGACGGTGGCGATCATCGAGCCGGCGGTGGCCAGCATCGGGTCGACGATGATCGCGGTGCGCTCGTTCAGGTGGCCGACGAACTTCTCGAAGTAGTGCACCGGCTGCAGCGTCTCGTGGTCGCGCGCCAGGCCCACGACGCTGATCTTGGCATTGGGCACCAGGTCGAGCACGCCGTCGAGCATGCCCAGGCCCGCACGCAGGATCGGCACGATGGTCACCTTGCGGCCGGCGATCTGGTCGATCTCCACCGGCCCGCTCCAGCACTGGATGGTGGTCTTCTCCAGCGGAAAGTCGGCCGTTGCCTCGTAGGCCAGCAGGCGCGCCAGCTCGTGCGTCAGCTCGCGGAATTTCTTGGTCGAGATCTGGTCTTCGCGCAGCAGGCCGATCTTGTGGCGGACCAGCGGGTGGGCGACGGCGATGACGGGCATGGTGGGCGGCCTCGGGCAGGATGCACAGCAGTGTAGCCAGCGCGATTGGCGTGACTTGCGGCGTGACCTGCGGCGTGACCCGCAGCGTGATCCGCGCTACTTGAGCGCACCCAGGTGCGTCAGGGTGCCGCAGCGCGGCGCTGGCGCAGCGCCTCGAACAGGCACACGCCGGCGGCCACCGAGACATTCAGGCTCTCCACCGCGCCAGCCATGGGAATGCGCACCAAGGCATCGCAGGTCTTCTTGGTCAAGGCGCGCATGCCGGGCCCCTCGGCGCCCAGCACCAGCGCCACCGGGCCGGTGAAGTCGAGGTCGTAGAGGGTCTGCCCGGCGTCTTCGGCCGTGCCCACCACCTGGATGCCCCGGTCCTTCAGTTCATTGAGCGTGCGCGCCAGGTTGGTCACCATCAGGTAAGGCACGGTCTCGGCCGCGCCGCTGGCCACCTTGGCCACGGTGGCGTTCAGGCCCACGGCATGGTCCTTGGGCGCCACCACCGCATGCACGCCCGCGCCGTCGGCCACACGCAGGCAGGCGCCCAGGTTGTGCGGGTCGGTCACGCCGTCGAGCACCAGCACCAGCGGCGGGCCATCGACGCCGTCGAGCACGTCGTCCAGCGAATGCACAGCGGCCAGCGCTTCGACCCTGGCCACCACCCCCTGGTGGCGCGGGCTACCGGACAGGCGGATCAGGCGCTGGTCGTCGCTGTCGACCAGCTTGGCGCCGGCCTCTTTGGCGCGCTCGATGAACTGCCGCATGCGGGCATCACGCCGGGTGGCATCGACATGCACCTCGATGACCGAGGCGGGCGCGGTCTTCAACCGCACGGTGACGGCGTGGAAGCCGAACAGTATCTTGGCGCTCATGGCGCACTGTAGCCCCTGGGCCTCGCGGCGCTGGGTTTGCAGCCCGGCGCAGGCCGCTCAGCGCAACGCCTGCACTGCTGTGAGGGCGCCGATCAGCAGCGGCTGGTGCAGCATGTAGACCAGCAGCGGCCAGCGGCCCAGCCAGGCCAGGCGCCGCCCCAGCGCCGGCCAGGGCAGCGGCCCGGCCAGCGCCGCGCGGCGGTGCGCCAGCAACCACTGGCCCGCAGCCAGCCCCCACAGCATCACGCCCAGCCAGGGCAGCAGGGGCACGTAGTCCTCGGTGACCGGCTTGCGTGTCGCCAGGCCCACCCAGTTGGTCAGGCGGCTGTCGAACAGCGGATGCTGCAGCCACAGCGGCAGCGCCACCAGCAGCGCCCCCAGCGGCCACAGCCAGGCGCGCAACGGCGCCAGCAGGCGGGCCAGGACCAGCATCAGCGCCATGCCGTGCAGCACGCCGAAGCTGATCCAGCTGTGCGGAAACATCAGCGCCGAGCCGGCCGACACCAGCAGCGCGCAGCCCGCCACCTGGGCCCAGCGCCGCCAGAAGCGCGGCCAGCCCATGCCGGCATGCAGGGCCACCGCCTGTCCGGCACCGGCGCACAGCAGAAACAGGCTGACGATCAGCGTGCGCTGGGTGGTCCACAGCGGGTCCTGGGTGAAGCGCTGGGGTGGCTGAAGCCAGCCGAAGTGGTTCAGGTCGAACGCGAAGTGGAACGCCACCATCCAGACGATGGCCAGGCCGCGCAGCGCGTCCAGCCGGTCGAAGCGCTGCGGGTTCAACGGCATGCCGCAGGCACGCGACGGGGTGCGGGTTGGATGGCCATGGGCGGTTGCGGTCGGGTCACTGCGT
>JBBRVT010000282.1:0-6119 GCA_038246615.1 Burkholderiales bacterium | reverse complement strand
TGCGCTGTACTTCCACCGCCCGCGCCCGCAGGTGCTGGCGCTGTGGCGGCGCACCGGCTTCCTGGAGCGGTTGGGCGACGACCGTGTCTTTCCGGACAAGCACAGCGCCATCGCCAGCATCGTGCCGACGCTCGACGACGCAGTGTGCAGCCGCTGCCGGCACCGGGTGTTCGAAGAATGTGCCTTGCGGCCGGGTGCGCCGATCGACGCTGTTATCTGACCGGCGCGGCAGCGCCTGCCAGCGACCCTGGCCCGCCGCGCCGGCCAGGGCACCAACTCTCAGGCAAGACAGTTGCCGCTTGGCGGCTGGAAATCAGGCGCGTTGGACCGTCAGTCTTTCTCGGCCACTGACGGTGCCCCGCCCGAATTCAGGATTTTTGCCGGGCCGCGTTCGCTTCGTCTTCATGCATGTGCTTGAAGAAGTAGCGCAGGTAGAAGCCGCCCATGCCAAGCATGAAGAGCATGCCGGCCGCGCTCATCAGGCCGACGTCGGTGGTCATCAGTTCGCTGAGTAGTCGCATGGTGCCATCCTGTGAAGTTGATGGCCCGATTCAGCGCTTGTCCGGCGCTGGCGACCTTGTCCTGGGTCAGACCGCTTGCAGACCAGACCATCGGTTTCCGATGGCCAGTGCAAGCGCGCGAACTGCTTGAGGTCATCGGCAAACAGTTGCCCCGTCTCGGCGGCCGGCACCCGGCCATTGCGACCACGGACCACGGTGACCGGCAGCCCCTCGGGTTTCGGCAGAACCTGCGCCACCGTCGGCATGACCAGGACCGCAGGTTTGCAGCACTGCAGGACCGCAGGACTGCAGGACAGGTTGTAGCCCCGCTTGCTGAGCCAGCCAGCAGTTGCCGGTCGGGCAGCGCCAGCTTGCTGCCCAGTCGTGGCGTCGACCATGCGTGGTCCTCGCCCTGCGGAACTTTCTAAGCCCAGGCGGGCGTCAGCAAAGTACCCGCCAGCCCGGCCTGGACTTGGCGGCGCGAACAGGCAGGGCCTGCACCTGCAACAGCCGTGGCGGGTTCAGCGGACGCCCAGCTGGCTGGTCAGCGGTGCACCGCGCGCGTCAGCCGCTCGGCGGCCGGGACGCTGTCGTCGCCGCCGATTTCCATTGCGACCTGGCTGCAGACGGCGCGGCACAGCGTGGCGACACGCTTGCTTTGCAGCCGGTAGAAGATCTGCGTGCCCTCACGCCGCTTGCCGAGCACACCTGCACGGTACAGCGTGGACAGGTGCTGCGACATGTTGGGCTGGGTCGTGTCGATCTGCGCTAGCAGCTCGGAGACGTTGCGCTCGCCGTCGCACACGGCGCTGATGATCTTCAGCCGGACCGGCGTCGACAACAGGCCGAAGAGCTCGGCGGCGGACTCAAAGACCAGATCTTCTTCACCCTTGTTCGCCACGGCGTGTCTCCGGTGGTGGTCAGCGCATCACTATATCAATACACGCAGATGGTGATGCGTGCCGGACGACCTGAAGTGGGGATGGTCACGGACAGCATCTGGCAAATCCCTCGGTGGCGCGCCGGGCGCCGCGAAGCCCGGAACGGCACACGACAATGGCTGCATGCAAGAGTCTGACCTTCAATCGATCTCGACCACATTGCTGTGGGGCGCATTCGCGCTGGCCGCCATCTTCGGCGCGTTGGCGCAACGCACCCACTTCTGCACCATGGGTGCGATTGCCGACGTGGTGAACATCGGCGACTGGACCCGCATGCGCATGTGGGTGCTGGCGATCGCCACGGCGATCGTCGGGTTCAACGCCATGGTGGGTGCAGGTTGGATCGAAGCGCGCCACAGCATCTACGCCGGGCCCCGGCTGCTGTGGCTGTCGACACTGACAGGCGGCCTGTTGTTCGGCTTCGGCATGGTGCTGGCATCGGGCTGTGGCAGCAAGAGCCTGGTGCGCCTGGGTGGTGGCAACCTCAAGGCCCTGGTGGTGCTGGTGGTGCTGGCCATCAGCGGTTTCGCAACCCTGCGCGGACTGACCGCAGTGGCGCGCGTGGCGACGGTGGACGCGGTGGTGGTGCAACTGCCCGTGGGCCAGGACCTGCCGACCCTGCTGGCCAGTTGGTCGGGCGCAGCGGTGCCCCAGGTCGCTATGGCGCTCGGGTTGGCGATCGGCCTGGTCCTGGTCGCCTGGGTGCTCCGCAAGCCCGAGGGCCGCACGGCGGAGGTGTGGATCGGCGGCGTGGGCATCGGCGCCGTGGTCGTGGGGCTGTGGTGGTTGTCAGGCAGGCTGGGCCATGTGCTGGAGCATCCGCTGACGCTGGAAGAGACCTTCCTGGCCACCAATTCGCGCCGCATGGAGGCGCTGAGCATGGCCGCGCCGGTCGGCTATGCCCTCGATTGGCTGCTGTACTTCAGTGACGCGTCCAAGGTCTTGACGATGGGCATCGTCAGCGTCGGCGGGGTGCTGGCCGGCGCGGCGGCGGCGGCGCTGGCCAGCCGCAGCTTTCACTGGGAAGGCTTCGGCAATGCCGAGGACCTGGCCAACCACCTCGTCGGCGGCAGCCTGATGGGCATCGGCGGCGTCACCGCCCTGGGCTGCACCGTGGGGCAGGGCTTGTCGGGCATCTCGACGCTGTCGCTGGGCAGCGCGTTGGCGCTGGCGGGCATTGCCGCCGGCGGCGTCGCGGCCATTCGCTACCAGTCGTGGCGGCTGGAGCGCATGGTGTGAAGCCCGCGCAGCGGCCGGCGCTGAGCACCAGGCAGGAACCCGATCGGCCATGCGCGCCAGTCCGAGCACATTGTCGTCGGACACTTCCCCTGGGACGGCCTGCAGCAGCCGGCCTGCGTGGTCGGCGAGGAAATCTGCAACGGCTTGTGTTGCACCGGCGAGAACCAGATCGCGGCGTCTGATGGCTTGTCCGCCGCCGCCCCCTGCTGCTCCAGCAGCAGGCAGGTGTTGCAGGCGTTCATGCGGTTGGCCACACGAAACAGCGGCAGGTGCGTGAAGCGCGACCAGACTGCCCTGGCATAGGCCTCGTCGAAGGGCTCGAGGTTGTCGGCGGCCTCGGCCATGGTCTGGCGCAGGTGCACCAGGTCGTCACGCGTCAGTTGCAGGTCGGCCAGTGGCTCGACCGAGATCGGACCATGGCCCGGCACGACGATGTGCGGGTTGAACCCGATGAGCCGGCCGATCGATGCGATCGGTGGCCCCGGCGGCCTTGCAGGCCTGAAGGCCATGGCTGTGGTCCGCGTGGTAGTGGGTCACGATCAGGTAGCGGATGGGCTGAGAGCCTGCGAGTCTTTCGTTCACGCCCGCTCATCACGCCAAAGTGCCCCCGCTCGTCGTTGCGAATGCTCACCATAGCCCGGGCTATGGCTGCGCTTTGCGCCTAGATCGGGTGCCCTTTGACGCGCTGCTCGGGCACGCCCGAAAAACTCTCAGGCTCTGAGCCGTCACCCGTCGGATGGCTGCGATCAGCTCATCGGCCAGGGAGGGTGAGCCCAGGGCATCGATCACCACAACGCCTTGCGGCGTGACGACGAGGCCGGCGTTGGAGAAGAAGTTGCGGTTGGCCGACGATCCCGGTGCCGCGTCGCCCTGCACGACCCAGACGCCAGCAGCGACGGGTTGCGCCTGAACGGGTTGGGCCGCCCAGGCCGGTGGCAGCGCCAACAGACCTGTTGCGGCGCAGGCGGTTGCCGCCACCGGAATGGCGTGTTGTGCCGGACGGCGCGCAGGACGGGCCGAACCCCTTCAGGAATACGACCAATGGGCATCTGCGAACATCAGTCCGGAATTGTATAGAGACCTTCGGAGTTGCCCGAGGTCCGTGCGCCCTGGCGCGAATCAACCGAGACATCCCATGCAGACCTTGATATCCGCACTGGCGCTGGCAGCTGCCTGCGCGCCCGGCCTGGCCAGCGCACAAGACCCCAACCTGGCACGCAACCTGGCTGCCACTTGTGCCAGCTGCCACGGCACCAACGGGCAGGCACGCGGTGAGATGAAGACCTTGGCCGGCGTGCCGGCCGACAAGATCATCTCGATGGTGGCCGCCTACAAGAGCGGTGCACTGCCGGCGACGATCATGCATCAGATCGCCAGGGGCTACACCGATGAACAGATCAGGTTGGTGGCCGCGTTTTTCGCGGCACAGCCGGTGAAGAAGTGAACAGGGTCACGCCATGACGAAGCAACAACTGCCGCACTTCGAGGCCACACGCCGCCGCTTGCTGACCACCGGTCTGGCCCTGGGTGGCCTGGGCCTGGCCGGATGCGCCGGCACACGGGCCACCGGCCCTTCCATCGGCCGTGTGGTGGTGGTCGGTGGCGGTTTCGGTGGCGCCACCGCCGCGCATTACCTGCGCCTTTGGGGCGGCAACGTCGACGTGACCCTGGTGGAGCGCAACCCGCAGTTCGTCTCATGCCCGATCTCCAACCTGGTGGTGGGCGGCTACATGCAGATGGCCGACATCACCCGCGGCTACGACAGCCTGAAGGCCTTGGGCGTGAAGGTGGTTCAGGGCGACGTCACCGCCATCGATGCGGGCGCCAAGAAGGTGCGCCTGGCCAGCGGCGGGCAGCTGGACTACGACCGTCTGATCGTGTCGCCGGGCATCGACTTCATGAACGAGCAGATCGGCGGCCTGGCGTCGGCGTTCGACAGCGGCAAGCTGGTGCATGCCTGGAAGGCCGGCCCGCAGACGGTGGCCCTGCGCAAGCAGCTGATGGACATGCCAGACGGTGGTGTCTATGCCATCAGCATTCCCAAGGTGCCTTACCGCTGCCCGCCGGGGCCTTATGAGCGCGCCTGCATGGTGGCAGCGTACTTCAAGGAGGCCAAGCCGCGCAGCAAGGTGCTGGTGCTGGACGCCAACCCCGAGATCCAGTCGAAGAAGGCCTTGTTCGAACGCGCGTTTGCCCAGCACTACAAGGGCATCCTGGAATACCGCCCCAACGCAGAGCTGAAGGAAGTGGCCGGCAACCTGGCCAAGCTGGAGTTCGAGGACGTGAAGGCCGATGTGTTGAACGTGGTGCCGCCGCAGCGCGCAGCCGATCTGGCCCGGGCAGCCGGGCTCATCAACATCAACAGCCGTTGGGTCGGTGTGAACTGGCTGACCATGGAGTCGACCGCCCAGCCTGGGGTGCATGTCCTCGGCGACGCCACCTTCTCGGCGCCGGCGATGCCCAAGTCGGGGCACATGGCCAACCAGCATGCCAAGGTTGCGGCTGCCGCCGTGATCCAGTTGCTCCAGGGCGAAGCGGTCAGCGCCACGCCGGTCGTGATGAACACCTGCTACAGCTTCGTCACCGCCAAGGACGTGATCCACGTCGCGTCGGTGCACCAGTTCGATGCCGGCGAGAAGACTTTCAAGACCGTGCCTGGCTCTGGCGGCGTGTCGGCGGCCGCCAGCCAGATCGAAGGGCGCTATGCCTTGTCCTGGGCGGACAACATCTGGTCGGACATGCTGGGCTGATCGCGGCTGCGGGGCTGCAACCTGCGGCTACATCAGGCCGTTGAGGCAGGGCCTGCTTCGATCAGGCAAAGCTGCCCGAACCTGCGTGCCGGGGCGACACGCCCGGCACCGCCTGATCCAGCGAGCCGGTCGGGCGCTGATCGACCAAACGATCCGTCAGCGCGGCAGCCGCCCACATGGCGCGGCAGCCGCCCACATGGCGCACAGCGTGACCCATGCGGTGGCGGTGAAGACCGCCGCCCCGGACAGACCCGCACCCACGGCGCAGCCACCGGCCAGCATGCCGCCGAAGCCCATGCACATGGCGCTGACGATGTAGCGCCAGCATGCTGGCCCCACCCTGGAAGCCTTCGGGCTTCAATTCACCGAACAGGGCCGCAGCCAGGAAGGAGCCGAGGAATACGCCAGGCACCAGCCTCAGGTCGAAGCTGGCCGGCTTGTCGGTGACGAAGAGCACCCGGCTGAGCACCTCGGACGACGGGCCGGTGAAGCTCAGTGACTGGATCGGATGCGGGTCGAACGCGACTGTCGATACCGCATAGGTGAACCAGGCGCCTGCGATGGTCAAGCCCGCGCCGGTGGCACCGGCCCATCCCGACGGGGGAACGTGCTGGCGGCGTGCCCAGACGATGGCAGCCAGGGGCCATGAAGCCGAAGACCACGCCGATCACCAGCGCCCCGGTGGCCAG
>JBBRVT010000281.1:0-6202 GCA_038246615.1 Burkholderiales bacterium | reverse complement strand
TTAAATCAGGCAGCCTGGCGTTGCCCGCCGGTGCGCCATTGCGCCATCAGCCGATCCCATTTCGGCTTCACCGCCGCCAGGTGCCTGGCCTTCACGTGGCCGTAGCCGCGGATGTCCTCGGGCAGGCTGGCGATCTCGACCGCCGCCGCCAGGTTGGCGGCATTCAGGCCGCGCAGCAGTTCGTCGATGCTGCTGCGGTACTCGGTGATCAGCGCGCGCTCGGTGCGGCGCTCCTCGGTGCGGCCGAAGATGTCCAGCGGCCCACCGCGCAAGCCCTTGAGCTTGGCCAGTACGCCGAAAGCCGAGCGCATCCAGGGGCCGAAGGCCTGCTTGACCGGCTGGCCTTGCGCATCCACCTTGCCCAGGATGGGCGGCGCCAGGTGGTGCACCACCTTGTAATCCTTGCCTATTTGGCCCTCGAACATGCCGGCGATCTTGTCGGTGAAGGCGCGGTCGGTGTGCAGCCGGGCCACCTCGTACTCGTCCTTGTAGGCCATCAGCTTGAACAGGTAGCGTGCCACCGCCTCGGTCAGGCGGGTGCTGCCCAGCACGCCTTCGGCCTGGCGCACCTGGGCGACGAAGGCGGCGTAGGTCCGTGCATAGGCCGCGTCCTGGTAGCCGGTGAGGAAGTCGACGCGTGTCTTGACCATCGCGTCCAGTGACGGCCGCTTGACGAACTGGATCACCTGCGCCGCCTGGAACAGCGCCTGCACCGCCGCCAGGTCATGCGCGCAGCGCCGGCCCCAGGCGAAGGCGGCCCGGTTGTTCTCCACCTGCGTGCCGTTCAGCTCGATGGCGCGCAGCAGCGCGGCCTCGCCCAGGGGGATGCGGCCCCGCTGCCAGGCATAGCCCAGCAGCAGCGGGTTGGCATAGATGCTGTCGCCCAGCAGCTGCACGGCCACCTGCTCGGCGTCCAGCAGGCCCAGGTGGCTGCGACCCACCGCATCGACCAGCGCGGCCTCGCAGCCGGCGGTGGGCGACTGCCAGTCGGCGTCTTTGACGAAGGCGGCGGTGGGCGTGGCGTGGCTGTTCATCGCCACGTAGGTGGTGCCCTCGCGCATCAGCGCCAGCGTGGCCTTGCCGGCGGCCACGATGTTGTCGCAGGCGATCACCAGATCGGCCTTGGCGGTGTCCACCTTGGTGGTGTGGATGGCCTCGGGCGTAACGGCGATCTGGATGTGGCTCCAGGTGGCGCCACCCTTCTGCGCCAGCCCGGCCGAATCCTGCGTCACCACGCCCTTGCCCTCCAGGTGCGCAGCCATGCCCAGCAGCTGGCCGATGGTGATGACGCCGGTGCCACCCACGCCGGCCACCACGATGCCCCAGGCGCGGTCGCGGCCCAGACTGTCCAGCGGCAGCGGCAGCGTGGGCTCGGGGATGGCCGGCAGGCTGGCCGGGTCGGGCCGCTTGTCCTTCTTCGGCTTCTTCAGCTGGCCACCCTCGACCGTGACGAAGCTGGGGCAGAAGCCCTTGGTGCAGGAATAGTCCTTGTTGCAGCTGTTCTGGTTGATCTGGCGCTTGCGGCCGAACTCGGTCTCCAGCGGCTCCACGCTCAGGCAGTTGCTCTGCACGCCGCAGTCGCCGCAGCCCTCGCACACCAGCTCGTTGATCACCACCCGCTTGGCCGGGTCGACCATCTTGCCGCGCTTGCGGCGGCGGCGCTTCTCGGTGGCGCAGGTCTGGTCGTAGATCAGGATGCTGCAGCCGGGCACGGCGCGCAGTTCACGTTGCACCGCGTCCAACTCGTCGCGGTGGCGCACCGTGGTGCCAGGCGCCAGCTGCATGGCGCCCCCAGGCGACCGCAAACGGTCGCCACCCCCCGAGGGGGCTGCCGGACCTTGGGGCGGCCCGGCGTTCCGGCGCGCGCCGTTGTACTTGTCGGGCTCGTCGGTGACGACGACGATCTGCTTCGCGCCCTCGGCCTCGAGCACGCGGGTCATCTGCGCCACGGTCAGGATGCCGTCCACCGGTTGGCCGCCGGTCATCGCCACCGCGTCGTTGTAGAGGATCTTGTAGGTGACGTTGGCGCCTGCGGCAATGCTCTGCCGCACCGCCAGGCTGCCCGAGTGATAAAAGGTTCCGTCGCCCAGGTTGGCAAACATGTGCGGCCGCTTGCTGAACGGCGCCTGGCCCACCCAGGGCACGCCTTCGCCACCCATCTGGGTGAAGCCGATGGTCTCGCGGTCCATCCAGGTGGCCATGAAGTGGCAGCCGATGCCGCCCATCGCGCGGCTGCCCTCGGGCAGCTTGGTGCTGGTGTTGTGCGGGCAGCCGCTGCAAAACCAGGGCTGGCGGTCGGCACCGCCGGTGGCGCCAGCGGCCAGCGCGCGCTCCTTCGCAGCCAGCACGTCGAGTCGGGCATCCATGCGGGCAAAGATGTCGGTGCCGATGCTGCCATCCCGGCCCAGCTTCCTCAGCCGTTTGGCGATCGCCTGGGCGATGATGGCCGGCGTCAGGTCGGCGTTGGCGCGCAGCAGCCAGTTGCCGCTGGGGTTGGCCTGGCTCCATTCGCCACCGGAACTGTCGCCCTCGGCCTCGTCGAACTTGCCCAGCACGTTGGGCCGCACATCGGGCCGCCAGTTGTACAGCTCTTCTTTCACCTGGTACTCGATGACCTGGCGCTTCTCCTCGACCACCAGGATCTCTTGCAGACCGGTGGCGAAGTCCCGGGTGATGCTGGCCTCCAGCGGCCACACCACGTTCACCTTGTGCAGGCGGATGCCCAGCTGCCGGCAGGTGGCGTCGTCCAGCCCCAGGTCGGCCAGCGCCTGGCGGGTGTCGTTGAAGGCCTTGCCGCTGGCGATGATGCCGAAACGGTCGTTCGGGCCGCTGATCACGTTGTGGTTGAGCTTGTTGGCGCGCACATAGGCCAGCGCGGCGTACCACTTGTAGTCGAACAGCCGTGCCTCCTGCACCAGCGCCGCATCCGGCCAGCGGATGTGCAGGCCGCCAGGCGGCATCTGGAAGTCTTCGGGCAACACGATCTGCACCCGGTCGGGCGAGACATCGATGCTGGCCGAGCTTTCCACCACTTCCTGAATCGTCTTCATCGAGGTCCACACCCCGGCGAAGCGGCTCATCGCAAAGGCGTGCAGACCCAGGTCGAGGATTTCCTGTGCGCTGCTGGGGAAGAACACCGGCAGCCCGCAGGCCTTGAAGATGTGGTCGCTCTGGTGCGCGGCGGTGCTGCTCTTGGCCACGTGGTCGTCGCCGGCAATGGCGATCACGCCGCCGTGCGGCGCGGTGCCGGCCATGTTGGCGTGCTTGAACACGTCGCTGCAGCGGTCCACGCCCGGGCCCTTGCCGTACCAGATGCCGAACACGCCGTCGTGCTTCTTGTTGGCCGGGTCGAACTCGATCTGCTGCGTGCCCCACACCGCAGTGGCGGCCAGTTCCTCGTTCACCCCGGGCTGGAAGACGATGTGCTGGGCCGCCAGGTGCTGCTTGGCCGCCCACAGCGCCTGGTCGTAGCCGCCCAGCGGGCTGCCGCGGTAGCCGCTGATGAAGCCGGCAGTGTTCAGCCCGGCGGCCGCATCGCGCTGGCGCTGCAGCATCGGCAGGCGCACCAGCGCCTGGACGCCCGACATGAAGGCCCGGCCGGCTGGCAGGGTGTATTTGTCGTCGAGCGTCACACGCTCCAGGGCCTGGCGGATCGACTCGGGCAAGGGGGCATTCATGGCGGCGTGCTCCGGGCTGTGGATGGTCGAGTGTAGGAAATCACCCCGGTGAAGTCTTTTCTTTATGCGTCGCTGTGGCGATACTCTGCGCAACGAAAGAACGCTCCCATGCCAATCCGCGAAAGAATCGCGCCCAACAAGCCTAAATTCGGGAAAACGCCGAGTGCAGCGGCCGACGCCGACGAGCCCCACGGTGCCGCGCTCGACCGCTACGACGTGGCCATCCTCGATGCGCTGCAGCGCGACGCGCGGCTGAGCAACGCCGAGCTCGCCACCCGCATCGGCCTGTCGGCCGCGCCCACCTGGCGCCGGGTGAAGTGGCTGGAGCAGCAGGGCATCATCACCGGCTACCGCGCCGAGATCGACCGCCGCAAGATCGGCCTGGGCGCGCTGGCCTTCGTGCGGGTCGATGCCGAGCGCAACAACGCCGACGCCACCCAGGCGCTGGAAGACGCCATCCGCGCGCTGCCCGAGGTGGTGAGCTGCCACTACATCAGCGGCGCCGGCACCTTCGAGCTGCAGGTGCTCACCACCGACCTCGACGCCTACAGCCGCTGGGCCATGGACACGCTGTTCAAACTGCCGAATGTGAAGGACATCCACACCAGCTTCTCGCTGGGCGAGGTGAAGGCCGGGGCGGCACTGCCGCTGGGCCACCTGCGCGCAGCGCTGCGCCCGGCACCGGCATGACGGCGGCCGACGCCCACGCCGCGCTGCTGGCCCAGCTGCGCCGGCCCGGCGCCTGCGCGGGCCACCCCGGCACCGCCGGGCTGGTGCAGACCCACATTTCGTCGCTGCTGCTGGCAGGCGAACAGGTATTCAAGCTGCTGCGGCCGGTGTCGCTGCCGTTTGTCGATTTCGCCAGCCTCGGCAGCCGCCACGCCGCCAGCCTGGAAGCCCTGCGGCTGAACCGCCGCACCGCCGCGCACTGGTACCAGGCGGTGGTGCCGGTGGCCGATGCTGGGCAGGGCGCCTGCATCGCTGCACCCGGCCAGCCACAGCCGGCGGGCCCGGTGCTGGACTGGGCGCTGCAGATGCGCCGTTTCGACGACCGCTGGCTCTACAGCCGCCTGGCCGCACGCGGAGAACTGACGGTGGACCAGGTCGATGCGCTGGCCGCTGCGTTGGCCGCCTTCCACAGCGCGCTGCCGCCGTCGCCACCGGCCTTCGGCGACCCGGCGGCGCTGCGCGCGATGGTGGCGCTGAACCTGCAAGAGCTGGCCGCCCTGCTGGCCGGAGCACCCTGGCACGTGCTGCCTGGAGGCGCCGAAGCCGCCACGGCGGTCGCCGGTCTGCAGGCCTGGACGGCGGCACGCGGCGCCGCCCTGGCCGGCCTGATGCAAGCCCGCCGCGCCGCCGGCCAGGTGTGTGAAGGCCATGGCGACCTGCACCTGGCCAACATCGTGTGGGCCGACGGCGCGCCGGTGCTGTTCGACGCGCTGGAGTTCGACGCCAAGCTGCGGCACAGCGACCTGGTGGGCGATGCCGCCTTCGCGTTCATGGACCTGCTTGCTGCGGGCCTGCCGGCGCTGGCCTGGCGCTTTGCCAACGCTTGGCTGGAGGCCACCGGCCAGCACGACGGCCTGCCGCTGCTGCGCTGGTGGGCGGTGCACCGGGCGGCAGTGCGTGCCAAGGTGGCGCTGTTGTCGCAGCCCGCCGGCCTGCTGTCCACCGCGCCATCCAACACACCACCCACCGCGCTGCCGGACGGGTTTTCGCGCTACTTGGCCGTGGCCCAGGCGTTGTCGGCGCCGGTGGCTGATCGGCCCTGGCTGGTGCTCACCTGTGGCCTGTCGGGCTCGGGCAAGAGCGCGGTGGCCGCCGCCCTGGCGGCGCAGCTGGGCGGCATCCGCCTGCGCAGCGACGTGGAACGCAAGCGGCTGGCCGGCCTGCCGCCCGACGCCCGGGGCGAACCTGCGCTCTACACCGCCGAGATGGGCCTGCGCACCTATGCCCGGCTGCAGCAGCTGGCTGCCGATGCCCTGGCCGCCGGCGTGCCGGTGGTGGTCGATGCCGCCAGCCTGCTGCAGGCCGAGCGCACCGCGATGCAGGCGGTGGCCGACCGCTGCGGCGCCCGCTTCCGCGTGCTGGTGTGCCAGGCGCCTGCGGCGGTGCTGGCGCAACGGGTGCAGGCACGCATGGCGGCGGGTCGGGACGCCTCCGACGCCACGCCCGAGGTGCTGGCCCGCCAGCAGGGCTGGGTGCAGTGGCCGGGCGCCGACGAGGCGCCGCACACCCGGTGGCTCGACACCGATGCACCGCCAGAAGTGGTGCTGGCCCGGGTGCAGTCGCTGGCCCTTTGAGTGACGCCTGTCAACCTGAGACCGCCCCCAGACCTGCCGCTTCGCGTCAGGCCCCCCGAGGGGGTATGAGGAAACTTGGGAGCGGCCCGGCGTTTCCTCATGACCGCCCCCAGACCTGCCGCTGCACGTCAGGCCCCCCGAGGGGGTATGAGGAAACTTGGGAGCGGCCCGGCGTTTCCTCATGACCGCCCCCAGACCTGCCGCTGCGCGTCAGGCCCCCCG
>JBBRVT010000280.1:0-6209 GCA_038246615.1 Burkholderiales bacterium | reverse complement strand
TGCACCGCCACGCCGCTGGCCGCCATTGCGGTGGCGGCGATGGCGGCCACCAGCGTCTTGCCCTCGCCGGTGCCCATCTCGGCCAGCTTGCCCGACAGCAACACCCGCGCGGCCGCAAACTGCACCGGGTGCGGCCACAGGCCCAGCCGGCGCCGCGCGGCCTCGCCGATGCCGGCCAGCAGCGGCGCCAGCAGGCGGTCGTCGGCCAGCGCGCGGCGCGCGGCGCCGGCCCCGGGCGCGGCGGCGCGGGCCTTCAGCGCCGCCAGCGCAGGCGCCATGTGCAACGCCAGTTCGGCATCGGACAGCGCGCGCAGCATGCCGGCCTGCCTTGCGATGGCCGCGCTGAGTGCGGCGATCGCGTTGGCGCGCTCCTGGCCCGGCGGCCACCAGCCGGCCAGGTTGCGCAGGAAGCGCTCGGCCGCGCCGCCGGGCTCGGCGCCGCGTTCGTCGCGGGCGGTGTCGGCACGGCGGAAGCTGCTGCCTGCCAGCGCGCGGGCCAGCGTGGCGTCGCCGGCGGCCGCGCGGCCCCCGGCCGCGCCCCGCTCGGCCGGACCGCCCGGCGGTGCCGACGGCGGCGGCAGCGGCGGCGGCAGGGACAGCGGCAGCGGCAGCGCTTCAGACATTGAGACGCGCCAGGAACAACTGCCGCAGCCGCAGCGCCCATTGCCAGCCCAGCGGCGTGGCACCCAGGTCGAAGCGCACCCAGGCGCGGTCGCCGAACACCGGCTGCGCAGCGGCCTCGTCGAGCTGCAGTTCGATGTCGAACACCCGGCGCAGGCTGCGTGTGCCCTCGCGCACGGCCGGGTCGACGGCGATATCGCCGCCGCCCGAACTGCCCAGCGCGGGCGAGACCAGGTCGAAGGTACCGCCGGGCACCTGGCGGGTGACCTGCGCATGGTGCACATCGCGCGGGCGCTGCGCCAGCCGCACCTGCACTGCGGGCAGCCCCCCGCTGCCGGCCGGTGCGCCGTCGCCCGACCCGCCGCTGCGGCGGATCAGGTCCAGGTCTTCCTGCGTCACCGCGCAGCGCAACCAGCGCGACGGTCCCGCCACCACATGGCCCACCACCTCGCCACGCCGCACATAGCGGCCGGCCAGCTCGGTGGGCGCGGCGGGCACCCAGCGCCCCGCAGTGCCGGCATCCACCCGCAGCGCGGCCACACGGCGCTGTGCCTCGGCCAGGCGCTGCGCCCGCGCGGCCTGCTCGGCACGCAGCGCGGCCAGTTGCACCGGCTCGTCGATCTCGGCACGGCGCAGCTGGGCGTCGGTCTGTGCCACCGCCGCTTCGGCGCTGGCCCGTTCACTGTCCAGCGCCGGGTTGTCCAGCAGCAGCAGCGGCTGGCCGGGTTGCACCGCATCGCCGCTGGCCACCAGCGGCCGCACCACCTGGCCGGCGCTGTCGGCACGCACCAGGGCGGCGTCGGGCAGCCACACCACGGCCTGGTGCACCGAGTAGAACGGCAGTGGCAGCAGCAGCAAGGCTGCCGCCAGCGCCGCCAGCACGGCCAGCGTGCGGCGTACCGCCAGGTCGCGGCGCTGCACCAGCGCCGGGCTCTGGCGCAGGTGCATCCAGCCCTTCCACAGCGGCATCACCAGCGCTGCCCAGGCGGCCATCAGCGCCATCACCGCGCCCAGCAGCCGGTATTCGCTGGCCACGAACCAGATCAGGCCGACGGTGATCAGCAGCCGGTAGACCGGCGCCACCAGGCCGTAGACGCCCATCAGCCAGCGCTCGCCGCGGGTGGCCTGCGGTGGCGGCGCCTCGCGCGCGCCGAAGCCGTAGCGGTCGACCAGCCAGGCCCAGAACTGCGTGCTGCGCTGCGCCAGGTTGGGCGTCTCCAGCAGATCGCAGGCGATGAAGTAACCGTCGTAGCGCATCAGCGGGTTGCCGTTGACCAGCACGGTCGACACCCCGGCGATCAGCACCACGTTGAAGGCCAGCGCACGCACCCAGCCGGGCTCGGCCAGCAGCCAGACGTAGAGCGCCAGCGCACCCAGCACCAGCTCGGCCATGATGCCGGCCGCCGCCACCGCCGCGCGCGCCCACTTCGACGGGAAGCGGTACGACGACGTCGCGTCCACGTAAGGCAGCGGCATGAGCACGATGAACATCAGCCCGACCTCGCGCACCGTGCCGCCCCAGGCCTTGATGGCCAGGCCGTGGGCCCATTCATGCACCGCCTTGACGACCGGGTACACGGCCCAAAGCAGTGCCAGGTTGCCGGCGCTGAGCACGCGGTCCGACAGGTTCTCGGTCAGCGGCGTCCAGTGCTGCCAGGCCAGGCCCACGGCCGGCGCCACCAGCAGCGCCCACAGCAGCAACACCGGCAGCGTGAACACCGCGCGCGCCAGCCCGGCCTGGCGCTGGAACCACGCATCGGGGTACAGCAGCGGCAGCTTGATGCTGATCGGGTTGAGCCAGCTCTGCTTGAGCTTGGCGCGGCGCTGGCGCTGGTAGCGCTCGAACACCTCGCCGGCATCGGGCGACACCTGGGTGGCGATCAGGTCGTTGGCATGCAGTGACGACAGCAGCTGCACCAGCTCGTGCTGCGAGATGGCTTCGCCGGCCGCTGCCCCGCTGGCCAGTGTCTCGCCGCTGGCCGCCGCCTCGCCCTGGGCCAGTGCCTCGGCCCACACCTCGTCGAGCGTGCGGCTGCCGTCCAGCAGCGCCACCACACGCCAGACCGGCGGCGACACGCGGTGGAAGCGCTGCGTCACCGGGTCCTGCAGCAGCACCCACGGCAGGCCGCGCAGCACCCGGTGCAGCGGCTGCACGCCCGGCCGCAACCGCGGCTTGAGGAAGCGCACCGCATGCCAGTGCTCGCTCAGCAGTGTCTGCATGGGGTGGTCGCGGGTCGGGGGCCGGTCAGGCCCACCAGGCCCACAGCTTCAGCCGCAGCCAGTCGATCGAGCTGCGGGTCCAGATCGTCAGCAGGTTGGCCCGGCCCACGGTGACCTTGCCCACACCCTGCATGCCGGGCGACAACGGCGGCACCGCGCCCACCCAGGCCGCCTCGACCCGAAAGCCGTTGACGCCCTCCTGCACGCTGGCGGTGGCGCTCAGCCGGGACAGCGTGAAGGCATGCACCGCCTGCGGCTGCCCGGCCAGCCGCAGCACGCCTTGCTGGCCCGGCCGTACGCGGGCGATGTCGGCGTCGGCCACATGCAGCACCACGCGCCAGCCGTCGGCCGAGGCCACTTCGAACATCTCCTTGCCGGTCTCGACCGGGCTGCCGAGCTGCTGCGCCCAATCGCCGGAGACCACCAGGCCATCCATCGGCGCCAGCAGCGCGGCGCGCGCCAGCTTGGTGTCGACCAGCGCCAGCTGCGATTCGGTCTGCCGAAGCGCTGCGGTGGCCAGCGCCAGCGCCGGTGCATCGCGCTCGGCCAGCGCCTGGCGCAGCTTGGCCTGGGCCTGGTCGCGCTCGCTGCGCTGGCGCGCCTGCTCCAGCAGCAGGTCGCGGTCGTCCAGCCGGGCCAGCATCTGGCCGGCGCGCACTTGCTCGCCCGGGCGCACCGCCACCTGCGCGATGAAGCCTTCGAACGGCGCGGTGACCACCTGCCGCACCCGGCCCTCGATCACCGTGGGCGCGGTGATGCGGTCGCCCACCGGCACCACCAGCAGCACCACCAGCGCCAGCGCCACGGCCGCGGCGCCCGCCTTCCACACCAGGTGGCCGGGGCCGGTGATGCGGCGCCACAGCCCCACCACCGCATCACGCCCGTGGCTGGGCAGGCCGCGGTCGCCCTGGCGCCAGTGGCGCAGCAGCGGCTCGGCCAGGCCCAGCGCGGTGCGCAGGATCTGCTGCGCCTCGGCCGGCAGCGGCGCGCCAGCGGCGGCATCATGGCGCGCCACCAGCACCGCCACTGCTTCGCCCTGCGCCAGCACCGGCTCGGCCCACCAGGGCGGCCGGCTGATGCCACGCGCCTCGGCCAGCGCCTGCGCGGCCGGTTCGGCGGCCTCCAGCACGGCGGGTGACGCGGTCTCGGCCCAGGCGGTGTCGGCCGCCACCCACCAGCGCGGCACCCGGCCACGCACCTCGAACAGCGTCAGGCCCAGGCCGGCCAGGCCTGGCACCTCGGCACGCACCCAGGCGGCGGTGCGGTTGATCCATTCCTGCGCTGCAGCGCGCGCGCCGTCTTGCGCCGAGACGTGGCCCATCACCTCGAGCAGGCGCGCCGCGCGCTGGTTGTGGGCCAGGCTGGCGGCCGACAGCGCCAGCTGCAGCCCGCCCAGCGACAGCAGCACCAGCGGCACCAGCCGCTCGTGGTGCGGCGGCGCGAGCGCCACGCCCACCACGCCGGGCTGGCCGTCGGGCATCGCCACGCGGCTGGCCATCAGCAGTTCGGCGCCCGCACCACCGTCGCGCTTGGCCAGCGCCACCGGGTTGTCGGCCGTCACCCGTGCCACCAGGCCGGCCCAGGTGTCGGCCAGCAACGGGTCGGCAAACGGCGCGGTCCAGGCGGGCGCGCCGCCGGCGCAAGCCACGCCTCGGCAGGCCAGGCCGGCGCCCAGCAGGCGCTGGCGCCAGGCCTCCAGTGCCCGCAGCACGCCGGGGTCGGCCGGGTCGGCGGCAGCGGCGGGCAGCGTCAGCTCGCTCGGCGCTTCGGCATTCATCGCGACAGTGGCCGGGGCGGGCGCGGCGGCAGCATCTGCTGCGGCTCGGCGTCGATCAGCAGGCCGTCGAGCAGCGCCAGCTCGGCCTCGCCCAGCTGGCCGCCCAGCGCCTGCAGCCGGGCATGCGCCAGCCAGGCGTCGTAGCGCGCGCGGGCCAGGTCGCGCCGCACCTCGAACAGCTTGCTCTGCGCCTCCAGCACGTCGGCATTGACCTTCATGCCCACTTCGTAACCACGCTGGTTGGCGCGCAGCGACAGCGCCTGCGAGCGCTGTGCCAGGTCCAGCGCACGGGCCTGTGCGCTGGCCGCCAGCGCCGCCGAGAAGCCCTGCCGCACACCCAGCGTGACGGTGCGCCGCGCCACCTCCACATCGGCCAGTGCCTTGTCGCGCTGGGCCGAGGCCTCGCGCACCCGGGCCTGGGTGGCGCCGCTGGCGAACAGCGGCAGGTTGATGTTGACGCCCACCGCGCTGGTGTCGCCCTCACGCGGGAACAAGCTGGTCACGGTGCCGGTGTCGCGGCTCATCGTGTAGTTGTAGGTCAGCTCGGCGGTCGGGCTGTGGCCCAGCCAGGCGCGGCGCAACTCGGCCTCGGCCACCAGCAGGGCCTGCTGGGCCTGCTGCACTTGCGGGCTGCCGGCCTCGGCCGCGTTCAACCAGGCCAGCGCGTCGGTGGCGGCCAGCGGCGGCAGGCGCTGGCTGTCGAGCGTGCGCGCCAGCAGCCCGGCGCCGGCCAGCGGCGCGTCGGGCGGCGGGCCGACCAGCTCGGTCAGCACCTGGCGGCGCAGGTCGAGCTCGGCCTCTGACGCCGCCACCTGCGCGGCCACCAGGTCGGCCGTGGCTTCGGACTCCCGCAGGTCGGTGACCGCAGCGGTGCCCAGCTGGTAGCTGCGCCGGGCGGCCGCCAGCTGCTCGGCGGTGGCGGCGCGCTGCGACTCGGCATAGGCCAGGGTGTCGCGCGCCTTCAGCAGATCGAAGCTGGCCTCGACCAGCCGCTGTGCGGCCTCGCCCCGGGCCTGCAGCAGCGATGCCTGGGCCTGGACCACCTGGGCCTGCGCGGCTTCGAGTGCTGGCAGCAGCGCCGGGCGGAACAGCGGCTGGGTGATCTGCAATGACGCCGTGGTGGCATGGAAGCGCCGCACCGGATCGTAGGCGGGCGCCTCGCGG
Organism: Burkholderiales bacterium; assembly: GCA_038246615.1. GTDB lineage: Bacteria > Pseudomonadota > Gammaproteobacteria > Burkholderiales > Burkholderiaceae_C > Pseudaquabacterium. The sequence goes on along the minus strand of JBBRVT010000280.1, from coordinate 427 downwards.
TAGCGCGTGTTGGTGTTGCCGGCGCTCAATGTGGCGCTGGGCCCGAAGCCGGCCCGCGCCTGCGTCACCCGGTGCTCGGCCGCCTGCAGCTGCGCCTGCGCGCCGGCTACCGCCGGGTCGCGTTGCAGGGCGGCCTGGTAGAGCTGGGGCAGCGGCTGGGCAAAGGCCGGTGCGGCGCCGCAGGCCAGCAGGCACAGGCCGGCGCGGGCCAGCCGCAGCCGGAAGAAGGCGCGCACGATCAAGGGGAGTTCCGACTGGTCAACAGCGCGCAGTGTCGCAGCAGCGGCCAGGCGGGCTGGCACGCTGGGGGACGACGCGGCGGCGGGCGGTGCGGGGCTCAGCGCGGCTGGCGGCGGCGGCTGGCGGCCAGGCCGGCGAGCGCGAGGGCGGTCAGGGCCCAGGAGGCGGGCTCGGGGACGGGGGTGGT
>JBBRVT010000279.1:0-6229 GCA_038246615.1 Burkholderiales bacterium | reverse complement strand
GGCCAGCGCGGTCATGGCCATCTCGGCGTGCCCGGCGTGCCCGGCGTGCCCGGCGTGTGGCGCACCAACCGCCGCCAGGCTGCGGCCCAGGTGGACGCCTGGTGCCCATCCGATGGACCACGCCCACCTGTGCATGGTCGGGATGCATGGTCGGGACATGTGCACAGGGGTCGGTCACCGGTGTCCGGCGGCCGGGCCCGACCGGCCGGCTGGGTCTGCCGCGCCGCTACTCGAAGAACTCGCCCGCCAGCGGCACCGGCGGCATGGCCCGCGCCTCTTCGGCCTTGCGCAATTCCACCCGGCGGATCTTGCCGCTGATGGTCTTGGGCAGCTCGGTGAACTGGATGCGGCGGATGCGCTTGTAAGGCGCCAGCTTCTCGCGGCAGAAGGCCAGGATGCCGGCGGCCATGGCGGCGTCGGCCGTCTGCCCGGCGATCAGGGTGACAAAGGCCTTGGGCACAGCCAGCTTCAGCGCGTCGGGTGACGGCACCACCGCCGCCTCGGCCACCGCCGGGTGCTCGATCAGCACGCTTTCCAGCTCGAAGGGGCTGATGCGGTAGTCGCTGGCCTTGAACACGTCGTCGGCCCGGCCCACGTAGGTGATGTAGCCCTCGGCGTCGCGCTGGGCCACATCGCCGGTGTGGTAGTGGCCGGCGCGCATCACCTCGGCGGTCTTCTCGGGTGAATCGGCATAGCGCACCATCAGGCCGGTGGGCCTGCCGAGCTGTGCGTCGGCCAGGTCCAAGGCGATCTCGCCTTCTTCGGCCGGGCGGTCGTCGGGGTCGAGCAGCACCACCCGGTAGCCGGGCAGCGGCCGGCCCATCGAGCCGAACTTGATCTTCTGCCCCGGCGGGTTGCCCACCTGGGCGGTGGTCTCGGTCTGGCCGAAGCCGTCGCGGATGGTCACGCCCCAGGCGCTGCGCACCTGTTCGATCACCTCGGGGTTCAGCGGCTCGCCGGCACTCAGCAGCTCACGCAGCTTGACCGGCCACTGGCCCAGACGCTCCTGGATCAACATGCGCCACACGGTGGGCGGGGCGCACAGCGTGGTCACCTGCTTGTCGACCAGCACGTCGAGCACGCGCTTGGCATCGAAGCGGTTGTAGTTGAAGATGAAGATGGTGGCGCCGGCGATCCAGGGCGCGAAGAAGCAGCTCCAGGCATGCTTGCCCCAGCCGGGCGACGAGATGTTCCAGTGCACGTCATCGGGCTGCAGGCCGATCCAGTACAGCGTGCTGAGGTGCCCCACCGGGTAGCTGGTGTGGGTGTGCTCCACCAGCTTGGGCTTGGCGGTGGTGCCGCTGGTGAAGTACAGCAGCAGCGGCTCGTCGATGCCGGTGGGCTGCCGGGGTGTGTAGACCGGGCTGGCCGCGTCGGCTGCGGCATAGGGCTGCCAGCCTGCCGTGCCCGCCGCAACCGCACCGATGGCAATGCGCACCAGCGGGCCCGGCGCGTAGCCGTCCAGCCCGTCGAACTTGGCCGCATGCGCCGGCGTGGTGACCACCGCGCGCACCTGGCCGCGCTCCAGGCGGTCGATCAGGTCGTCGCGGCTCAGCAGCTGGGTGGCCGGGATCATCACCGCGCCGATCTTGATGCAGGCCAGCATCAGCTCCCACAGCGGCACCTCGTTGCCCAGCATCAGCAGCACCCGGTCGCCGCGGACCAGGCCCAGGCTCTCCAGCCAGTTGGCCACCTGGTTGCTGCGCGCGGCCATCTGCGCATACGTCACCTTCTGCTCGCTGCCGTCGTCGGCCACGATCCACAGCGCGGTGGCATGGTTGTCCTGCGCCAGGTCGTCGAAATGGTCCAGCGCCCAGTTGAAGTGGGTCAGCTGCGGCCAGCGGAAGCCGGCATGGGCGGCGTCCAGGTCGGTGCGGTGGGCCAGCAGGAAGTCGCGCGCGGCGCGGTAGCTGGCGAGGTTGGCATTGGCTGTGGGCATGGCGTGCGGTCTCCTGGTGACGGTGTCGGCAGCCATCATGCCTGCAGCCCGCCGGCCTGCCCATCGGGTGCCGCCTGGGCTACTTCATCCGCCGCACCACGCTGCCGCTGATGCGCCGCAGCAGCCACCTGGGCGTGACACCACCGGCCGCGACGGTGGCGCGGTTGATGGCGCCGGGCACGCAGACCACCGTGCCGGCCATGCAGGCGGCAAAGCCCTGGTCGGCCACGTCGTCCACGCTGCCCACCAGAAAGCCCGGCAGGCGCTGCAGTTCGGTGCTGGCCGCGCTGGCGGCTTCCAGCATGTGGGTGGCGGTGATGCCGGGGCACAGCGCGGTGATGCTGACGCCGCTGCCTTTCAGCTCCTCTGACAGCGATTCGGTCAGGCTCAGCACAAAGGCCTTGGTGGCGGCGTAGGTGGCGAGTGACGGTACCGGCTGGAAGGCGGCGATCGAGGCCACGTTCAACACCCGGCCGCTGCCGCGCGCCACCATGCCGGGCAGAAACTGCGCCAGCAGCGCGGTCAGGCCGCTGATGTTCAGGTCGATCAGCTGCTGGTGGCGCGCCGCGCCCATGCCGGTGAACGGCCCGTGCGCCAGCACGCCGGCGCTGTTGACCAGCACGTCGATCGGCCGGCGGGCGCGCTTCATCGCGGCGGCCAGGTCGGCGGCGGCGCCGGGCTGCGACAGGTCGGCCGGCACTGCCGATGCGCGCACGCCATGCTGCTGCCGCAGCGTGGCGGCCAGGGCCTGCAGCTTGTCGGCGCTGCGCGCCACCAGCACCAGGTCGTGCCCGGCGCGGGCGAAGCGATGTGCCAGCGCCTCGCCGATGCCGGACGACGCGCCGGTGACCAGCGCCACCGGCCGGCGGGCGGTGGCCACCTGTCTAGGCCGCGCTGCGGCGGCTGGCACGCGGGCGGGCGGCCTCGGTCGGTGCTGCGGTGGCCTCCACCACCGCCAGCTTGGGGCCCGTGCGGCGGCGCGCGGGCGGCTCGGCCGCAGTGGCCGCTGCCGGCGCTGTCGAAGCTGCAGGGGCTTTAACCGCTTCTGCCGCTGCCGCCTGGGTTTCTGCCAGCTGGCGCAGCGCCACCAGCGCCCGCTCCAGCGCCTGGGCCAGTTCGCCCACGTCGGGCACGGCACGGCGGCAGGCGATCAGGCCGAAACACAGCTGGCCGCGGTAGCTTTGCACGGTGATGTTCAGCGCCACGCCGTGCACCACGATCGACAGCGGGAACATGCCGGTCATCGTGGCGCCGGCCAGGTACAGCGGCACCTGCGGCCCGGGCACATTGCTGATGGTGAGGTTGGCCACGCGCAGCCGGCTGGCCAGGCGGCTGCGGCCGTACAGCGCGGCCAGGCCGCTCAGCAGCCAGGGCGAGCCAAGGGATGGGAAGTCGGTCGGGATCAGGTTGCCGAAGCTGCCCATCTGGGCCTTCATCGCCCGCGTGCCGGCCATGATCTGCGCCAGCCGTTCTGCCGGGTCTTTCTCCTGCGTGGCCAGGTCGATCACCGTGCCCGAGACCTGGTTGTTGGCGCTGGTGTCGCCCTCGGCGCGCAGCGAGATCGGCACGCCCGCCACCAGGGACTTGGGCGGCAGCTCGCGGCCCTCGGCCAGGTGGTCGCGCAGCGCGGTGCTGCACAGCCACAGCACCATGTCGTTGACCGACGCGCCCAGGCCCTTGCCGATGGCCTTCACATCGCCCAGGGGCAGGGCCACGCCGGCAAAGGCGCGCTGGTTGGTGATCGACACATTGAACGGCGTCGGCGGCGCCAGTTTCAACCGCGTACCGGGCGCCCCGGGTGCGCCGTTTGTGCCCGCGCGGCGCTGCGCCAGCGCCTGGCGCGCCGCGCCCACGGCGGCGCCAGCCAGCGGCGGCAGCAGCTTGGCGAACTCGACCACCTGCCGCGCCTGGTTGCTGAGCGCGGCGCCCAGCAACTCGGCCACGCCCAGCTGGTAGCGGTGGCCGCGTCGTGCGCGCGGCTGCTTCACCCGGCGCGGCTCGGGCGTCAGGTCGAACACGCTGTTGGCCATGGCCACCGCAGCCTGGCCGTCCACTGCGGCATGGTGCACCTTGCTGTAGAAGCCCAGCTGGCCATCGGCCAGGCCCTCGATCACATAGAACTCCCACAGCGGGCGGCTGCGGTCGAGCAGGCTGCTGTGCAGCCGGGCGCACAGCGCCTCCATCTGCGCCATGGTGCCGGGCCGCGGCAGCACCAGGTAGCGCACGTGGTAATCCAGGTCGATGTCGTCGTCGGGGATCCACACCGGGTTGGCCAGGTCGAAGGGCATCAGCGCCAGCTTGCGGGTGAACACCGGCGCCAGGTGCATGCGGCTGGCCACATGGGCCTTGACGGCTTCGTACCAAGTGGTGGCGCCATCCGCTGGCGCGCCCGCTGGCGGCTCGAACAGGGCCAGGCTGCCCACATGCATCGGCATCTCGGGGCTTTCCAGGTGCAGGAAGGCGCCATCGACGATGCTGAGGTGGCTCATGTCGCTCATGCTGATCTCCGTTCGGGTGTCGGCCGATTCTGGTGCCTCGGGCCCGGCCAGCGACAGAGGGACAACGCGACACGGCAGCCGCCTGGCTGGCCGCCAGATGGCGGATCAGCCGGTGCCGGCCTCGCCGTCGCCCGCCTCGCCGCCGGCCTCGCCGTCTGCGGCATCAGGCTGCGGCGCTGCCGCAGCGCCGCGCTCCTTGCGCGGCCCCTTGCGCGGCGGCTTGGCGGCCTGGCGCAGCGCCTCGGCTGCCTGGCCGGCGGCCTGCCACTGCGCAAACTCGCCGGGCGTCTCCAGTGTGATGCGGCCCCAGGCACCGTTGCGGAAGTCATGGATCGCCAGCTCGGCGGCCTTCTGCAGGTTCACCCGCCCGCCCGGCAGCAGGCCGCCGCGCTGGCGGCCGACGGCGGCCAGCAGGTCTTCATCGGGCAGCGCGGCGGTGTCGCGCAGCTTGTAGCGCAGCGCCAGCCGGTCGCCGTAGCGTGGCCGCACCCGCGCCAGCAGTGCCATGGCCACCTCCACGTCGTCGTAGGCATTGCGGCCGATGCCGCCGCTGGCGGCCAGGTTTTCGCCACCTTCGGGCACCACGATGCGCGGCCACAGCATGCCGGGGGTGTCGAACAGCAGAAAGTCGCTGGCCAGCGCGATGCGCTGCTCGGTCTTGGTGATGCCGGGCTCGTCGCCGGTCTTGGCGCTGCGCTGGCCCATCAGGCTGTTGATCAGCGTGCTCTTGCCCACGTTGGGGATGCCGCAGATCATCACCCGCACCGGCTTGACCATGCCGCCGCGCCCGGGCACCAGGGTCCGGCAGGCGGCGATCAGGCGCTGCGCCGGCGCGGCCTCGCTGGCGTCGAGTGCCAGCGCCTGGGTGCCGGGCCGGGCCTGCAGGTGCGCCAGCCACAGCGTGGTGAGCGCGGGGTCGGCCAGGTCCTGCTTGTTCAGCAACTTCAGCGCCGGCTTGCCCGCCGTCAGCTCGGCCAGCAGCGGGTTGGCGCTGGAGCCGGGCAGGCGCGCGTCCAGCAATTCGATCACCACGTCGATCTCGGGCAGGCGCTCGGCGATGGCCTTGCGCGTGCTGTGCATGTGCCCCGGGTACCACTGGATGGCCATGTCAGCCCCGCGTCCCGTGGGCGCGCCTGGTCACTGCGCGCGGCGATGGCTGGCTGCGGTGGCCTGCGGGCACAGCTGGAAATTCGGCCTGCGCTTGGGTGTGCATGGACGAGAGCCGGACTGGACACCAGCGTTGCAGATCGAAAGATTCACGCCGGCCGAAGGGGTGGTCGTGCGGGCGGGGTGGTGCGCATGGCGCCAGCAGATTGTCGCAGTGGCTGGCAACGTCTCTAGCGGCGGCCGTCAAAGGCGCGCAGGCTGATGCCCAGGATGATGGCCATCGCGCCCAGCATGCCGACAAGGACGAACGCACCGGTGCCGATGACCAGGTTGCCCACCGACAGCACGGCCAGCGGAGCACCGTTCACCGCGCACCGCCAGGCCTGCAGGTGGGTCGGCCACGAACTGGCCGAAGCGGATGGGCGAGCGGCCCAGCAGGCGTCTTCGCCCGTGATGCTGCTGGACGCCATGCTGGCCGACCACCTGATGCGCAGGACGCGTGTCGACCTGCAGGGGACGGGCGTGCGTTGACTCAGCGCGGTAGTGGCGCGGCCTGCCGGTGCAGGCCGGGCCGCAGCCGTTCCAGCGTCGCCGCCACCAGGCGCGCCATGGCCTCGGGCGGAAACGGCGACACGCTGCTGACATTGACCTCACACAGCACGTGGTGCTCCGGCCCGCCTGCAGC
>JBBRVT010000278.1:0-6274 GCA_038246615.1 Burkholderiales bacterium | reverse complement strand
TAGGCCGGCACCGACGCGCCGTTGGGCACCTCCATGTCGGCATCGCCCACCTGGGCCAGGGTCTGGATCGCACTGTCGCGCGCCTGCCCGCTCAGGCGGTTCTCGCCAGCCACCACCAGCACCCGGCGGCAGCGGCCGGCGCGCACCAGGTCACCTGCCAGCATCAGCAGCGCCGCGCCGGTGGCCCCGCCCAGCTGCACGCTGTGCGCGTAGGCCGGCCGCAGCGCAAAGCGCTCGACGAACAGCGTGGACAGCATCAGATGCGGCAGCGTGGTGGCATAGCCGCACAGCAGGCCGTCGATCTGGCCGCGTTCCATGCCGGCGTCGTCCAGCGCCGCCTGGGCGGCCTGGGCCATCAGGCCGATCGCGCTGCTGCCGTCGTGCCGGCCGAAGGGCGTGAGGCCGACGCCGACCAGATAGGGCAGGGGCGGGGGCAGGGGCCGAGGCAAGGGCGGGCGCAGGGCCATGGCCGAGCGATCAGGAACCGGACGGCCGGTCCGGCACGCAGATGTGCCAGGCGGCGATGCACATCGCCGCGATGGCCGGCCCGATGACGAAGCCGTTGAGGCCGAAGACCGAGATGCCACCCAGCGTGGCCACCATCACCAGGTAGTCGGGCAGGCGGGTTTCCTTGCCCACCAGCATCGGCCGCAGCAGGTTGTCGATCAGGCCGATCACCAGCACACCCCAGGCGGTGAGGCCGGCCGCTGCCGCCCACTGGCCATGCAGCGCGAACCACAGCGCCACCGGCGCCCACACCAGCGCGGCCCCCACCGCCGGCACCAGCGACATGAAGGCCATCAGCACCGCCCACAGCAGCGCACCCTGCACGCCCAGCGCCCAGAAGGCCAGCCCGCCCAGCGCGCCCTGCAGCGCCGCCACCAGCAGGCTGCCCTTGACGGTGGCCCGCACCACGGTGGCGAACTTGTCGGCCAGCGCATGCTGGTGCGCTGCGGCCAGCGGCAGGCCGATGGCGATGGTGCGCACCAGCGCCTCGCCGTCACGCACCAGGAAGAAGGCCAGGTACAGCGTGATGCACAGGCTGGTGATGAAGTCGAAGGTGTCCAGGCCGATGCCCAGCGCGCGGCTGGTGATCAGCTGTGCGGCCTGCGCCAGGCTGGCCGTGATGCGGCGCTGCAGGCTGTCGAAATCGGCCACGCCCAGGCGGTCGAGCAGGCCCGCCACCCAGCCGGGCAGCGCATCGAACAGCCGGCGCACCGCCAGCTCGGGCTGCCAGGCGCCGCTGTCGATCAGCTGGTAGACCGCCGCCGCCTCACGCGCCAGCGCTGCGGCCACCAGGGTCAGCGGCAGCACGCCGATCAGCAGCACCGCGCACAGCACCAGGCTGGCGGCCAGGTTGCGCCGGCCGCCCAGGCGCAGCAGCAGCCGGCGGAACAGCGGCATGAACAGCAGCGCGATGATCACCGCCCACAGGATGGCGCCCCAGAAGGGTTGCAGGATCCAGCCCAGCGCCAGGGCGGAGGCCAGCAGCAGCAGCACGGGCAGACGGGAGGCCATGCGGGAAGCGGGCGCGTGCAGGCGCGCCGGAAGGGGGGTCCGGCCGATGGTAGCCCCGGCGCTGCCGGCGCCCGCGCCGGGCGCAGCGCATCAAGCCAGGCTGAGCTTCAGGCTGGCCACGGCGAAGCGCAGCCGCAGCTGGCGCACCACCTCGTTCGCCCCGACGGCGATCGGGTCTTCGTCCATGCCCCGCAGCAGGCAGCCGCCCAGGTCGACGCTGGCCAGCACCGTCTTGAGCGTGGCGTCGAGCAGGTCCACCCGCAGCGCCAGGCCCTCGCTGTCGTCCACCCGGCCGTCGGACACCAGCGTCTGCACCCAGCTGCGCGCCGCATCGGCCTGGCGCATGCCCAGGGTGACCACCGCCTCGCCGAAGGTCCGCCGGCCTGCCGACAGGGCCCGGCGGTGCAGGCCCAGGTCGTCACCGGTCCACTGCAGATCCACGGCGGGCAGCTCCACCCGGGTGGCCAGATCCGCACCGAAGGGCAGGCCGGCCAAGCGGAAGTTGCTGGTCAGCATCGGCTTGCGGCGGCTGTTGGTCGGCAGCCTGGCCTGGCCCTTGGTGGGGGCGTCGTCCACCGCCTCGGCCAGCCAGCGCAAACCCAGGGTGAAGGGCTGCCTGGCGGCGCTGGCGTCCAGCGCGGGCCAGGCCAGCGCCGTCATGCGCGCGCCGCGAAAGCCGATGCGGCGCAGCAGCTTGCCGTTGAAGTCGGACTGCAGCACCGCGCCGTCGCGCGGCGACAGGTCGCCAGCCAGCACCGCCTGCAGCCAATCGACCAGCGGGCCGGGCTCGACCAGGTCGGCCTGGGCCACCATCTCGCCCAGCACCACCCGCACGCCGCTGCGCACCACCACTTCCGGGCCGGGGCCGGCCGGCGCCGGCTCCACCCGCAGGCTGGCGGGCTGGGCGCTGCGCAAGCCGCCGGCGCTCAGGCCGTCGAGTTCCAGGGACAGGGCGCCACCGGCGCGGGTGACAGTGGCCATGGCCGGCTCCGCAGGGTCGAGGAGCAGCCAGCATAACAAGCCGGGAGCGCGTCGGCGGTTGTGGCGGCGGGTGTGGCCGCGGATGTGGCGCCGGTGCAGGTCCGGCGCGTCCATGGCCAGCAGGTGGTCGGCCGGCAGGTGGTCGGCCAGCAGCGGGTCGTCGATGACCGTGCCGCGGGGCACCGGCGCGGGCCACCGGGCCGGCACGGCGCAGCCGCTCGATGGCCGCGCGCACCTTGGCCAGGGTGGGCGGGGCGGCCTGCAGCCGGCCCAGCCACTGCAGGGTGTCGCGGCCCAGCGGCCCAGCGGCGCAGCCTTCTGCAGCCACAGGTCGGCATGCACCGGCAGCTTGCCGGCAGCACGGGCGGCGGGCGCCACGTCGTGGTCGAGGAACCAGGACATGCCCAACCGGCGCGGCGCGACCATGGCCAGCGGCCGGCCGGGCTGGGCGTCGATCAGCGCCAGGCAGCCGGCGGCCGGCGCCGGGCGCTGCAGGATGACCTGGTCGAAGCTGTCCGGTGTGCTGCGCTTTGCCATGCAGGCAGCAGTTGTTGCACCAACGCAATCAACGACGATCAGTGAAAAAGCCGGCTGGCCGCCGGCGCCAGCCGGCCCCCGTCAGGCGCCCGTCAGGCCCGCATCGGGCGTGCATCAGGCGTGCAGCGGCGCCAGGCTGAAGCCGGGGTAGCCCTGCTGCTGCACCTCGGCGCACTTCTGCACATAGGCCGGAAAGCCGAACAGCGGCATGAACATGCGCGGCTTGCCGGGGATGTTGGCGCCCAGGTACCAGCTGTTGCAGTTCAGGTAGATGGTGCGCCCGGCCACCGTGTTGACATGCGCCACCCAGGCGGTTTCGGCCTCGGGCGTGGCCTCGATGCTGGCCACGCTGCGGTCGCGCAGGTCGCGCAAGGTGTCGGCGATCCACTGCACCTGGTGCTCGATGGCGACGATCACGTTGGTGAAGGCGGCGGTGGCGCCCGGCCCGGAGATGTTGAACAGGTTGGGGAAACCGACGACGCACAGGCCCAGATAGTTCAGCGGGCCGGCCTGCCATTTGTCTTGCAGCGCCAGGCCGCCGCGGCCGCGCAGGTCCAGCCGCAGCAGGGTGCCGGTCATGGCGTCGAAGCCGGTGGCCAGCACGATCGCGTCGAGCGGGTGCTCTTCGCCGCCGGCCACCAGGCCGGTGGCTGTGAAGCGCTCGATCGGCGCCGTCTGCAGGTCGACCAGCCGCACGTTGGGCCGGTTGAAGGTGGCGTAGTAGCCGGTGTCCACGCACAGCCGCTTGCAGCCGATCGGGTGGCTGGGGCACAGCGCGGCGGCGGTGGCCGGGTCGTCTACGGCAGCGCGGATCTTGTTGCGCACGAACTCGCCCGCCAGTTCATTGGCGGCCGGGTTGACGATCAGGTCGTTGAAGGTGCCCAGCAGCACGAAGCCGCCGATCTGCCAGCGCCCCTCGAACATCGACTCGCGCTGCTCGGCCGACACCGAGAAGGCCGAGAAGTTGTTGGGCGGCAGCAGGCTGCCGAAGCCGCCCATCATGCGGCGGTTACGCTCGCGGAAACCGGGGTAGTCGGCCTTGACCTGCGCCTCCAGCGCCACGTCCAGCGGGCCGTTGTGCGCCGGCACCGCATAGCTGGCGGTGCGCTGGAACACGGTGAGCTGTCCCACCTGCGGCGCGATGGTGGTGATGGTCTGCACGCCCGACGAGCCGGTGCCGATCACGCCGACCCGTTGCCCGCTGAAATCGACCGGCTCCTTGGGCCAGCGCGCGGTGTGCAGCACCTGGCCCTTGAAGTCGGACAGGCCGGGAAAGTCCGGCTCGCTGGGGGTGGACAGTGGCCCGGTGGCCAGCACCAGATGGCGCGCGCGCCAGGTACGGCCGCCGCTGGTGCCGGTGCCGGTGCCGGCCTGCCAGCACTGCGCCGCCTCGTCCCAGTGCGCGCCGGTCAGCCGGGTGTTCAGCAGGATGCCGCTGCGCAGGTCGAAGCGGTCGGCCACATGGTTGGCATAGGCCAGCAACTCGGGCTGGGCGGCGTAGCGCTCGGTCCAGCACCAATCTTGCTGCAGCGCGTCGTCGAAGCCGAAGCTGTATTCCATGCTCTGGATGTCGACCCGCGCGCCGGGGTAGCGGTTGTGGTACCAGGTGCCGCCCACGCTGTCGGCGGCCTCGATCACCAAGGCGTTCAGGCCGCGCGCGCGGGCCTGGTGCAGCATGTACAGGCCGGCGAAGCCGGCGCCAACGATCAGCAGGTCGAGTTCGGGTTGGCTGGTCGTGGCGGTGGCGGTGGCGGTGGCGGTGGCGGTGGCGCCGGTGGTGCTGGTGGTGGTGCTGGTGGTGGTGCTGGTGGTGCTCATCGCATGCCGATCGTCACGTCGCCGAACAGCCCGGCCATGCCGCGTGGCTGGCTGCGCCAATACTGTCTGGGCGCCTGCACCGTGGCGCCCAGCGCGGCGGCGGCATGCCAGGGCCAGTGCGGGTCGTAGAGGATGCCGCGGGCAACCGCCACTGCGTCCGCCTGGCCATTGGCCACGATGGCCTCGGCCTGCTGCGCATCGGTGATCAGGCCCACGGCGATGGTCGGCAGGCCGGCTGCGCGCTTGATCTGCTCGGCCAGGTGCACCTGGTAGCCCGGCGCCAGCGGGATCTGCTGGTGCGGCGACACCCCGCCCGAGCTGACGTGGATGAAATCGGCGCCGCGCATCTGCAGCGCCTGGGCCAGGGCGGTGCTCTGCTCGATGTCCCAGCCACCCTCCACCCAATCGGTGGCCGACAGCCGCAGGCCCACCGCCACGCTGGCCGGCACCGCCGCACGCACTGCGTCGTACACCGCCAGTGGAAAGCGCATGCGGTTGGCGAGGCTGCCGCCGAAGTCGTCCTGCCGCTGGTTGGCGATGGGCGACAGGAACTGGTGCAGCAGGTAGCCGTGCGCCGCATGCAGCTCGATCAGCTGCAGGCCCAGGCGGTGGGCACGCCTGGCGGCATCGACGAAGTCGTGCAGCACCCGCTGCAGGCCGGTGGCGTCCAGCGCGGCGGGCGGCAGCTCATGGTCCAGATGCGGCAGCGCCGACGGCGCCTCGGCCAGCCAGCCGCCCGCGCTCAGCGGGATCTGCTGGCCGCCGTCCCAGGGCTTGTGGCTGCTGGCCTTGCGCCCGGCATGCGCCAGCTGGATGCCCAGCGGCATCGGCGAATGCGCACGCAGCGCCTGCAGCACCCGGGCCAGCGCGGCCTCGTTCGCGTCGCTGTACAGGCCCAGGCAGCCGGGCCCGATGCGGCCCTGCGGCGACACGCCGGTGGCCTCGATGATCAGCAGCCCGGCACCCGACAGTGCCAGCTGGCCCAGGTGCATCAGATGCCAGTCGGTGGCGTTGCCGTCGACCGCGCTGTACTGGCACATCGGCGCGATGACGATGCGGTTGGCCAGGGCCAGCGGGCCCAGTGAAAGAGGGGAGAAGAGAGCACTCATGCGGCGCAGTGTGCCGGCTGGCGGCGCGCCAGGCTGTCGCCTAGCGGTCGCGCGGCTGCCGGGCGCGGCGGGTAGCCTGGCGGCCGGGCATCCCAGGCCTGCAAGACTTCGAAGTCCCTGCCCTCCACACCAGTTGCTGGGGGCAATCCCAATGTCTTCTTCTTGCAGCCCGGGCAAAGAACAGACCTGATCTGCAAAGTGCCGCACAACCTGACCGGGGCCAACCGCCGCAGCCGAGAGCGAGGGAGATGCGCTGCGACGTATGATCTGCGCATGGGTCGTTTGTTCATCGTGTTCATGATCGTGCTGCT
>JBBRVT010000277.1:0-6280 GCA_038246615.1 Burkholderiales bacterium | reverse complement strand
TGGCGCTGGCCCAGGGTGTAGAAGCTCAGGCCCAGATGCGCGCCGATGCGACGGCCGCGGTCATCGACGATGGGGCCGGGCTGGTGGCTGAGGTAGCGGTTCAAGAATTCCCGGAACGGCCGCTCGCCGATGAAGCAGATGCCGGTCGTGTCCTTCTTCTTCGCATTCGGCAGCCCGGCTTCGGCGGCGATGCGGCGCACCTCGGTCTTGGGCAGCTCGCCCACCGGAAACAGCGTCTTGGCCAGCTGCGCCTGGCTCAGGCGGTGCAGAAAATAGCTCTGGTCCTTCAGCGGGTCCAGGCCCTTCGACAACTGAAAGTGGCCTTGGGCCGCCTGGCGCACCCTGGCGTAGTGCCCGGTGGCGATCTTCTCGGCGCCCAGGCGCAGGGCGTGGTCGAGAAAGGCCTTGAACTTGATCTCGGCATTGCACAGCACGTCGGGGTTCGGCGTGCGGCCGGCTTCGTACTCACGCAGGAACTCGGCGAACACCCGGTCCTTGTAGTCGGCAGCGAAGTTGACATGCTCGATCTCGATGCCGATCACGTCGGCCACCGCCGCCGCATCGACGAAGTCGATGTTCGACGAACAGTAGCCGCTGTCGTCGTCGTCTTCCCAGTTCTTCATGAAGATGCCGACCACCTCGTGCCCCTGCTGCTTGAGCAGCCAGGCGGTGACGGCCGAATCGACGCCGCCGGACAGGCCGACGACCACACGCATGGGTTTCATGCCGTCGATTGTCGGCAGCTAGACCCGCTGCCAGCGGCCGTCGTCCAGCTGGCGCACCCGGCCGTCGGCCAGCAGTTCGTCCAGATGCATGCCGATGCTGCGCCGCTCCACCCACTGCACCCACAGCGCAGCGTGCTCGGGCGGGTACAGCAGGCGCTGGCGCACCAGGTCGTCCATCGCCTGCGGGCCGGCGGCCAGCATCGCCAGCAGCCGCGCCTCGCGCTCGTCGATCCTGGCGGTGAAGGCGGCCAGCTGCGCCAGGAAGTCGGCCCGGTCGGTGATGACGGCGCGGTGGTGGCTGGTGACCCAGACCCGCGCGTCCAGTGTGGCCACCGCCGCCAGGCTGCGGCGGAAGTCGGCCAGGTTGGACGTGGCATCACCGTAGTACGGGCCGAAACCGGACAAGTCGATGTCGCCGATGAAGGCCACGCCCTGGCTCTGCTCGATCAGTGCGCAATGGCCGGCCGTGTGGCCCGGCAGGTGCTGGGCGCGCACGCTGACCCCGCCACCCAGCTGCCAGACCGCGCCATCGTCATAGCCGGTGGCGTCTGGGCGGGGTTGGTAGAAGAAGTCGGCGCGCAGCTTGTCGTGCATCGGCGCCAGCACGTCGGCCGGGTAACCGAAGTGGCGGCCCAGCCCGTCCCAGCTTTGCGCGGCGGCCAGGTCGGCGTGATGCACCTGCACGGCGGCCTGCGGTATGCGGTGCAGGCCGGTCATGTGGTCTTCATGCACATGGCCCAGGACGACCATGTCGACGCTGTCGAAATCATGGCCGATGCGGTTGGCCACCAGCGGCGTGTCGAAGGCCACCCGCATGTCGGCGCCCTGCACCAGCACCTGGTTGCCGTCGGGGTACTTGCCCGACTTTTCGCCCAGGTGCACCGCCACAGGGCCGAAGCGCAGCACCGCGTCGTCGTTCATGTCTTGTCTCCTGTCAGCCAAAGCGATGGGTCGGGCGACACCGCGCCCAGCGGGTGGCGCATGCCGGCCAGGTGGTCTTCCACGCAGCGCAGCACCAGGGGGCTGCGGTGCCGGGCGGCGCTGGCGCGCACTTCGGCTGGCGTCAGCCACAGGGTGCGCACCACCGGTGCATCCAAGGTGCGCCCGGGCTCGGGCGCGCCCACGCTGCCGCCGTAGGCAAAGCGCAGGTAGGTGATGTCCTCGGCCGGCCGGCCGGCGGCGGCCGGGCGCTGCAGCCGCGCCAGGTACACACCGACCAGCCACTGCGGCGTGAAGACACGGGCGGTTTCTTCCAGGCATTCGCGCGCGGCGCCTTGCTCCGGCGTTTCACCGGGGTCGAGGTGGCCGGCCGGGTTGTTCAGCCGCAGGCCGACGGGCGTCATCTCTTCGACCAGCAGGAAGCGCCCGCCCTGCTCGACCACGGCGGCCACGGTGACGCTGGGTTTCCATCGGGCATCGGACATGCACGGGATACTAGCTGCGGCGCGCGGGGCGCCCGGTCACGGCGGTGACGGCTGCAAGCTTGGCGTCAGGTAAGCTTCTTGCAGTGACTGCCGCCCACCGGGCGACCAGCGGGAAACAGAACGGCGCCGGGCCTGGTGCCCACAACATCTGAGGAGTTCATTTCATGGGTCTGTTGATTGGTGTGCCGACAGAGACGGCGGCCGAAGAGAAGCGTGTGGCCACCGTGCCCGAGGTGGTGGAGAAGCTCATCAAGCTGGGCTTCTCGGTGGCGGTGCAGAGCGGCGCCGGCGACGCGGCGAACTTCGCCGACGACACCTACCGCGCCGCCGGCGCCGAGGTGCTGCCCGATGCAGCAACGCTCTGGGCCAAGGCCGACGTCGTCTTCAAGGTGCGCGTGCCCAGCGCCGACGAAGCGGCCCAGCTGCGCGAAGGCGCCACGCTGATCGGGTTCATCTGGCCGGCGCAGAACCCCGCGCTGATGGAGCAGCTGGCCGCCCGCAAGGTCACCGTGCTGGCCATCGACGCGCTGCCGCGCCAGCTGTCGCGCGCGCAGAAAATGGACGCGCTCACCTCGATGGCCGGCATCACCGGCTATCGCGCCGTCATCGAGGCGGCCAACGCCTTCGGCCGGTTTTTCAATGGCCAGATCACGGCTGCGGGCAAGGTGCCGCCGGCCAAGGTCTTCATCGCCGGTGCCGGTGTGGCAGGCCTGGCCGCCATCGGCACGGCCGCCAATCTGGGCGCCATCGTGCGTGCCAACGACACCCGCGCCGAGGTGGCCGATCAGGTCAAGTCGCTGGGCGGTGAGTTCGTCAAGGTCGACTACGAAGAAGAAGGCTCGGGCGGCGGCGGCTATGCCAAGGTGATGAGCGAGGGCTTCCTGGCCGCACAGCGGGCGATGTATGCGCAGCAGGCCAAAGACGCCGACATCATCATCACCACCGCGCTGATCCCGGGCAAGCCGGCGCCCCGGCTGATCACCGCCGAGATGGTGCAGAGCATGAAGCCCGGCAGCGTGATCGTCGACATGGCCGCCGAGCAGGGCGGCAACTGCGAGCTCACCGTGCCGGGCCAGGCCGTCGTGCGCCACGGCGTCACCATCGTCGGCTACACCGACCTGGTGAGCCGCCTGGCCAGGCAGGCGTCCACGCTGTATTCCAACAACCTGCTGCGCCTGACCGAAGAGCTGTGCAAGGCCAAGGACGGCGCGCTCAACGTCAACATGGAGGACGACGCGATCCGCGGCCTCACCGTCATCAATGCGGGCGCCATCACCTGGCCGGCGCCGCCGCTGAAGCTGCCTGCGCCCCCACCCAAGCCGGCGGCGGCGGCGGCCGCAGCGCCAGCGGCCAAGAAGGGCCACGGCCACGGGGGGGCCAGCGAGCCGATGTCGGCCAAGAGCCTGGCCACCGTGTTCGGCGTCGGTGCAGCCTTGTTCCTGCTGGTCGGGATGTACGCGCCGGCCAGCTTCCTGGCGCACTTCACCGTGTTCGTGCTGGCCTGCTTCATCGGCTACATGGTGGTGTGGAACGTCACGCCGTCACTGCACACGCCGCTGATGAGCGTGACCAATGCCATCTCGTCGATCATTGCCATCGGTGCGCTGGTGCAGGTGGCGCCGCCGCTGGCCGGTGGTGTGACCGACCGGCCGAATGCGCTGATCCTGGGCCTGGCGGTGTTTGCGCTGGCGCTGACTGCCGTCAACATGTTCGGCGGCTTCGCGGTCACGCGTCGCATGCTGGCGATGTTCCGCAAATAAGTTCCGCCAAGAAAAACAAGGACCCGGACATCATGACTTCCAGCCTGGCCACCATGGCCTATATCGGGGCCACGATCCTCTTCATTCTCAGCCTGGGCGGCTTGGCCAACCCCGAGACCGCCCGCCGCGGCAACCTGTTCGGCATGATCGGCATGGCCCTTGCCGTGGTGGCCACGGTGCTGGGCCCGCGTGTCACGCCGGCGGGCATTCCCTGGATCGTCGGCGCGCTGGTGCTGGGCGGTGGCATCGGCCTCTTCGCGGCGAAGAAGGTGCAGATGACGCAGATGCCCGAGCTCGTCGCGCTGATGCACAGCCTGGTGGGGCTGGCCGCCTGCCTGGTGGGTTTTGCCAGCTATGTCGACACCTCCACCGTGTTCCCCACGCCGGCCGAAAAGTCGATCCACGCGATGGAGATCTACATCGGCATCCTGATCGGCGCGGTCACCTTCTCGGGTTCGATCGTGGCCTTCGGCAAGCTGTCCGGCAAGATCGGCGGCAAGCCGCTGCTGCTGCCAGGGCGGCATCTGCTGAACCTGGCCGGCTTGCTGATCGTGATCTGGTTCGGCCGCGAGCTCCTGCATGCGAACGACATCCAGACCGGCATGACGCCGCTGATCGTGATGACGGTGATCGCGCTGCTGTTCGGCGTGCACATGGTGATGGCCATCGGCGGTGCCGACATGCCGGTGGTGGTGTCGATGCTCAACAGCTACTCGGGCTGGGCGGCGGCGGCCACCGGCTTCATGCTCAGCAACGACCTGCTGATCGTGGTGGGTGCGCTGGTCGGCTCGTCGGGCGCGATCCTCAGCTACATCATGTGCCGGGCGATGAACCGCAACTTCCTCAGCGTGATCGCGGGTGGCTTCGGCGGCGGCGCGCCGGTGGCCAAGGCGGCGGGCGGCGATGCGCAACCTCAGGGCGAGGTGCAGCCGATCCTGGCGGCCGAAACCGCCGAGCTGCTGCGCGAGGCCAGGAACGTGATCATCGTGCCCGGCTACGGCATGGCGGTGGCGCAAGCCCAGCACACGGTGTACGAGATCACCAAGCTGCTGCGCGAGAAGGGCGTCAACGTGCGCTTTGGCATCCACCCGGTGGCTGGCCGCATGCCCGGCCACATGAACGTGCTGCTGGCCGAGGCCAAGGTGCCCTACGACATCGTGATGGAGATGGACGAGATCAACGACGACTTCCCCACGACCGACGTCACCATGGTCATCGGCGCCAACGACATCGTGAACCCGGCCGCGCAAGACGACCCGACCAGCCCGATTGCCGGCATGCCGGTGCTGGAGGTGTGGCAGGCCAAGACCAGCATCGTGATGAAGCGCAGCATGGCCTCGGGCTACGCCGGCGTGGACAACCCGCTGTTCTACAAAGAGAACAACCGCATGCTGTTCGGCGATGCCAAGAAGATGCTGGATGAGGTGCTGACGGCATTGCGGAGTTGAGGGGTTGGGGGGTTGAGGGGGTTGAGGGGTTGATGGAAGTCAACCCTTGTGGAAGTGCTGCGGCTGGCCACCTGTGCGTGGACGCCGGCGCACCTCTTCTGGCGCCCCAATCTGACTGACGAAGTCGATAATCACCAGATCGAGTTGGCGGTGGCCGGCCATGCCGGCCAGGCTGGCTGGATGGCCGGCAGCAACTGCGCGAACGGATACGCGCGAAGCTGGTGTTTCCCGGCCTGCGGTCTGTCAGCCCCATCGACTTCCTGCAAGGAGCCTTGCAATGCGCACGCTCACCGCCCGCCTGCCCGCCTTCGCCCACGCGCGCCACCGCGATCCACCACCATGGTTCGACACGAATCCCCCGCCCAGAGAAACACACAAGGGGGATGAGAAAAATCGGGAGCAGCCCGGCGTTTCCTCAGGAGGCCACCATGCATGACACACCTGCGGCCAGCCTGGCCTTGCAGCGCCTGTACCACCTGGAAAAGACGCAACCCCAACGCATCGCGCTGACCCAGCCGATGGGTGACGGCAGCGTCCAGGACTTCAGCTGGGGCGAGGTGGCTGACCAGGTGCGGCGCATGGCGGCGCACTTGCAGTCCCAGGGCTGGGAGCCCGGGTCCAAGGTGGCGATCCTGTCGAAGAACTGCGCCTGGTGGTTGATGAGCGACCTGGCCATCTGGGCGGCAGGCCATGTCTCGGTGCCGCTGTACCCCACGCTGGCGCCGGCAACCGTCGGCCAGATCCTGCTGCACAGCGAAGCCAAGGCCTGTTTCATCGGCAAGCTCGACGGATGGGAAGGCATGAAACCCGGTGTCCCGGCCGATCTGCCCTGCATCAGCTACCCGTTGTCGCCCGCCGACGCGCGCCAGGCCTACGAGGGCTGGGATGCCGTTTGCAAGCGCAACAAGCCGATCGATGGTTCG
>JBBRVT010000276.1:0-6328 GCA_038246615.1 Burkholderiales bacterium | reverse complement strand
ATGCATGAACTGCTCGGCCCCCGACACCGGCAACATGGAAGTGCTGGAGCGCGTGGGCACGGCGGCGCAGAAGGAGCAGTGGCTCAAGCCCCTGCTGAACGGCGAGATCCGCTCGGCCTACGCGATGACCGAGCTGCACCATGCTTCGTCGGACGCCAAGAACATCGCCACCAGCGCGGTGCTGGACGGCGACGAATGGCTGATCAACGGCGAGAAGCACTACATCTCTGGCGCCGGCAGCCCGCGCTGCACGATCCTGATCACCATGGTGCGCACCGACCCCGACGCCGCGCCGCACAAGCAGCAATCGATGATCCTGGTGCCGAAAGACACGCCGGGGGTCGAGATCGTCGGCGCCCAGCATGTGTTTGGCGAAGACCACGCGCCGCACGGCCACATGCACATCCGCTTCAACAACGTGCGCGTGCCCAAGGACAACATGCTGCTGGGCGTGGGCCGGGGTTTCGAGATCAGCCAGGTGCGCCTGGGCCCGGGCCGCATCCACCACTGCATGCGCAGCATCGGCGCGGCCGAGAAGGCGCTCGACCTGATGGTCAGGCGCGGTGTCAGCCGTGAGGCCTTCGGCAAGAAGCTGGCCTGGCTGGGTGGCAATGTGGAGATCATCTCGCGCGCCCGCATCGAGATCGAAGCGATGCGCCTGATGGTGCTGAAGGCTGCCAAGGCCATGGACACGCTGGGCAACCGTGAGGCACGCATCTGGGTGCACATGGTCAAGGCGCTGGTGCCCGAGCAGGTGTGCAAGATCATCGACCAGGCGATCCAGATGCACGGCGCGCTGGGCGTCAGCCAGCACACCCCGCTGGCCTACATGTATGCCCAGCAGCGCACCCTGCGCCTGGCCGACGGCCCCGATGAAGTGCACCATCTGGTGGTGGGCCGCAGCGAGATCCAGCGCATGGAAGGCAACACCGCCGACGCCAGCATGCTGCAGGTGTTTCGCAACTGATGGCAGGGCGGCTGTCCCCCGGTGAGGCGCTGCACGCCGGCCTGGATGCAGGCTGGGTGCTGCCCGAGCCGCAGGCGCGCCAGGCGGTGCAGACGCGCAGCCTGGTGTTCCGCAGCTTCCGCCGGGACGACGGGCTGATCGACATCGACGCCCGCTTCGCCGACACCCGGCCTTTTGCCTACGACAACGCCTTCCGGGGCGCCTGTGAGGCGGGGTCGGCACTGCACCACATGCAGTTGCGCGTCACGCTCGACAGCAAGCGCCAGATCGTGGCCTTGCAGTCGGCCATGCCCGGCACCCCCTACACCACCTGCGACAGCGTGCAGGCCAACTTCCAGCGCGTGGTCGGCCTGAGCATGGGCCGGGGCTTTCGCAAGGTGCTGCGCGAGCGCTTGGGCGGCACTGAAGGCTGCACCCACATCGTGGCCCTGCTCGACGCCATGGCCGCCGCAGCGGTGCAGGCCTTTGCGTCCGACAACTACCGCCCGCGCGGGCCGCATGAGCCCGCGCCGGTGCGGGTGTGGCGGGTGGAAGAGCTGGTCGACACCTGCTGGTCCTACAAGGCCGACGGCCCGGTGATGCAGCAGATGAAACAACAACGCCGCTGAGACAGCGGCGTTGTTGAATGCAAATGGGCGCCCGGTGGGCGCCCATTTTTCACCCCGTCATTTCCTGGCGGCAAATGCCGTCTTGCCAGCGTTCAGCGCGTCCATCACCTCTTGCGCCTTGCCACCGACAGATTGCACCATCTCGGCCGCACCCGGGCGGATGACGGCGGCCCAGGCTTCGCGCTGGACGTCGGTCAGCTGGTGCACGAAGCCGCCCTTGGCGACGAACTCCTTCATCTTCGGGCCTTCGGTATCAGCCACCTGCTTGCGCGCCCAGCCGACGTCGGGCAGGGCCTTCAGCAGCTTGGCGCGCATCTCGGGCTTCATAGCGTCGTAGAGTGCCTTGTTGACGATGAAGGTGCTGTCGTGGTGGTAGTGGCGTGTCATCACGTAGTGCGGCGCGCTCTGTGCGGCCGGCGTGGTGACATAGAACAGGAACGGCAGGTCAGCGCCGACCACCAGCCCGCTTTGCAGGCCGGGCCAGGCCTCCGTCAGGGGCATCTGCACACCGTTGGCGCCCAGCTGCTTGAACGTGACCCGCGAGGCCTGCGACGGCGAGACCCGCATCTTCTGGCCCTTGATGCTTTCCGGCGTCAGGCAGGCCGTCTTGCAGACGATGTCGTTCCAGCCGACGTCGGCCACCATGATCAGCTCCAGGCCTTTATCGGCATACAGCTTCTTGGCGATCGGCACGCCGTAGTTGTCGGTCACCCACATGCGCTCTTCGTTGTTCTTCCAGATGTAGGGCGTCTGGAAGATCGCACCTTCGGGCACGATGATCGCGCCGCCTGCGAACGACGACGCGCCGGCCTGGATGCGCCCGCGCACCACCTGCTGGTGCATTTCCTGCTCATTGCCGATCAGCTGGTATTCCAGCTTCAGCTCCGGGCCGGATGTGGCGTTGAAGTCGTTGATGAACTTCATCACGATCTCGTGCAGCACGGTGCCGGCCGAGGCAGCAGTGCCCAGCTTCCAGACTTCTTGCGCGTGTGCGGTGGCCGACAGGCCAGCCGCCGTCAGCGAAAAACTGGCAGCTACCAGCAGGCTCTTCAGGGTCTTCATGTAAATCTCCAGGGGGTTCTCGGGGTGGGGGTCGATCTGCGTCGATTCCGTTTCAATCTTGCTGATGATGCGGTGCGCTGTGGCCACTTGCAATCCTGGACAAACACCGACAGGGCAATCCTGTAGGAACTCGGCGCGCAGCGCCGGAGTCCGCAGGCTCAGGCGCGCTGCTCCAGCCGCTCGACTGCTGCGTCGGCCTGTGCCAGCGACTGCAGGATGCCGCGCTGCAGGCCGGCCATGTCCACGCCGTCGTTGCTCTTCTTGCCCTCCATGTAGCGGGCATACACGCCGTGCACGATGGCAGCGGATTTCCAGCGGTTGAAGCCGATGTAGAAATCCAGTTTGGACAGGTCGCGCCCGGTGCGCGCGGCATAGCGGTCGGCCAGCTCGGACCGGCTGGCAAAGCCGGGCAAGGCGGTGGGCGGGTCGCCCCGCACTGCGGGCGGGTCGTCGGGCTGGGCCCACTGGTTCAGCGCATAGGCCAGGTCGGCCAACGGGTCGCCCAGGGTGCTGATCTCCCAGTCGACCACGGCGGCGATGCGGCCGTCGGCGCCGATCAGCGTGTTGTGCAGGCCGTAGTCGCCATGCACCACCCGCGCCGGCCCCTGGTCGGGCGTGTGCGCCAGAAAGTAGGCCTGCAGCGCATGGGCGCGCGGGTCGTCGAGCTGTGCGCCCTCGATCGACGCATTCCAGCTGCGGTACCAGGTCTTGAGCTGGCGCTCGATGTACGCGTCCTTGCGGCCGAGGTCGCCCAGGCCTGCGGCGTCGGGGTCGACCGCATGCAGGTCGGCGAGCACGTCGATGAAGCTGTGCGACAGCACTTGCCGCAGCGCAGGCGGTGCCCAGCGGCGCGTGTCGTCGGCGGTGTAGAGCGGGTGGCCGTCGACATGGCCCATCACATAGAAGTGCGCGCCGGTGACGGACGGGTCGTCGCAGAAGCCCAGCGCGCTGGGCACCGGCACGGCGCGGTCGCCGGACACCCCGCCAGCAACCCGGCCCAGCGCGCTGATCAGCGCCCATTCACGGCCCATGTCGTGCGCCTTGGGCAGCAGTTCGCCCATCGGCGGGCGGCGGATCACCGCACGCTGGCCGGCGGCGTCTTCCAGCAGATAGGTGAGGTTGCTGTGGCCGCCTTCCAGCCGGGTCCAGCGCAGCGGCTGGCGCAGCGCCGGTACATGGGCGGCCAGCCATGCTTCCACCGCAGGGCGGCGGTAGCCCACCGGGTCATCGGTCATGGCGGCGTCGGCCATGTCAGGCGCCGGTGAACTGCGCCTTGCGCCGTTCCAGGAAGGCCAGGCCGCCTTCGCGCGCATCGGTGCTGTCGGCTGCCAGCGCCTGGTGGCCGGCCTCGGTGGCCAGGGCTTCCTCGTAGCTCTGCGACAGCGCGCGCAGCAGGCCCTGGCGCATCAGGCCGTAGGCGCGGGTGGGGCCGGCGGCCAGGCGTTCAGCCAGCGCGCCGGCGCGCGCCATCAGCTCGGCGTCGTCCACGGCGGCGTGGATCAGGCCCCAGGCCTCGGCTTTCTCGGCCGGGATGCGTTCGCCCAGCATCATCATCTCGGTGGCGCGGGCCTTGCCGATCTGGCGCGCCAGCATCCAGGTGGTGCCGCCGTCGGGCACCAGGCCGATGTTGACGAAGGCCTCCAGGAAGTAGGCCGAGCGCGCCGCCAGCGTGAAGTCGGCCGCCAGTGCCAGGCTGCAGCCGATGCCGGCGGCCACGCCGTTCACGGCGGTGACCACCGGCATGTTCAGCTGCGCCAGCGCCAGCATGGTCGGGTTGTAGTGCTGGGTGAGCGCGCGGTGGGTGTTGGCGCCGCGGCCGCTGGTGGGTGCGTCGCCCCGGCCGGCCAGGTCGGCGCCGCTGCAGAAGGCGCGGCCCTCGCCGGTGACCAGCAGCGCACGCGCGCCCAGCGCCGGCAGTTGCTGCAGTGCCGCGCGGATCTCGTCGAACATCTGTGGCGGGGCGGCGTTCAGGCGCTGCGGGCGGTTCAGCGTGAGCACCGCGACGGCGCCCTGCAATGCCAGGCGGATGGTCTCGAACGTGGGCAGTGCGTCGGTCGGCATGGGCGGGCTCGGTGGGTGGCTGGGGTGGGCTGCAGCGTAGGTGGCAGGACAATCGGCATCTGTCACCGGGTGGACTGTGGCGGGCAGGCCCGGGTGCCCACAATCGGCGCCTACCCCACACCCGCCGGAGACTGGCCATGACCGAAGCCCTCATCATCGACGCCTGCCGCACTCCGCGCGGCATCGGCAAGCAGGGCAAGGGTGCCCTGGCCGACATGCATCCGCAGCACCTGGCCGCCAGCGTGCTGAAGGCGCTGGCCGAGCGCAACAACCTGAACACCGCCGAGGTCGACGACATCATCTGGGGCACCAGCACCCAGAAGGGCGCCCAGGGCAACGACATGGGCCGCATGGCGGCACTGGACGCCGGCTACGACGTCAAGGCCAGCGGCATGACACTCGACCGCTTCTGCGGCAGCGGCATCACCACGGTGAACCTGGCCACCGCGTCGATCATGGCCGGCATGGAAGACCTGGTGATCGCCGGCGGCTGCGAGATGATGAGCCTGACCGCCACCATGCGCGACGGCCCGGGCTTCATGGACGCTGGCAACACCCGCCTGCGCGCCAAGCACCCGCAGAGCCACCAGGGCGTGTGTGCCGACGCCATCGCCACGCTGGAAGGCATCCCCCGGCAGGCGCTGGACGACCTGGCGCTGGTGAGCCAGCAGCGCGCTGCGGCCGCCATCGAGGGCGGCTATTTCAAGAAGAGCGTGATCCCGGTCTACAAGGCCGACGGCAGCCTGGCACTGGACCGTGAAGAGTTTCCCCGCCCGCAGACCACCCGTGAGGGCCTGGCCGGCCTGAAGCCCGCCTTCACCACCATGGCCGACATCGACCTGGACGGCCAGGGCACCACCTACCGCCGCCTGATCACCGCCAAGTACCCCGATCTGGACATCCAGTTCGTGCACCACGCCGGCAATTCGTCGGGCGTGGTCGATGGCTCGGGCGCGCTGCTGCTGGCGTCGCCCGCCTATGCCAGGAAGCACGGCATGAAGGCCCGCGCCCGCGTGGTCGCCTATGCCAACGTGGGTGACTCGCCCACGCTGATGCTCAACGCCCCGGTGCCTGCCGCCCGCAAGGTGCTGGCCAAGGCCGGCCTGACGGTGGACGACATCGACCTGTGGGAGATCAACGAGGCCTTCGCGGTGGTGGCAGAGAAGTTCATCCGCGACTTGCGGCTGAACCGCGACAAGGTCAACGTGAACGGCGGCGCCATGGCCCTGGGCCACCCGATCGGCGCAACCGGCTCGATCCTGATCGGCACGCTGCTCGACGAGCTGGAGCGCCGCGACCTGAAGCGTGGCCTGGTGACGATGTGCGCCGCCGGCGGCATGGCCCCCGCCATCATCATCGAGCGGGTGTAAAGCATCCCCCGATGCGCTTGCGGCCCCTCTCCCCGGGGGGCGGCCGCAGGCGGCCCGGCAAAGCCGGTTCCGCGGCGGCCGCCTGGTTCAGCCGCCCCGCAGCAACGACATTCAGCAAGGTGACACCCCATGGACTTGAGCTATTCGGCCGACGAACAGGCCTTTCGCAACGAGGTGCGCGGCTGGCTGGACGCCAACCTGCCCGACGACATCCGCGCCAAGGTGACCGGCTACCACGGCCTGAGCAAGGACGACTTCCT
>JBBRVT010000275.1:0-6341 GCA_038246615.1 Burkholderiales bacterium | reverse complement strand
CCCAGGTGGCCTGCGACGGGCTGACGCCCACATCGCCGGCGATGGCCGAGATCGACACGTTGGCGATGGACGAGTCCAGCACGTTCATGAAGGTGGCCAGCGACAGCGCCACCGTGCCCATCACCCGCGCGCTGCCTTGCAGCGGCGGGTGGTCCAAAGGGGCGGCGGGGCCGGCCATCAGCGGCGTGCCGGGATGCTGGCGGGGCGGCGCGGCGTCGCACCGCCGTGCGTGGCGATGATGCGGGCCACCTCGGCGTCGGCGGCCTCGGTCAGCACGTCGAACACTGCAGTCTGCGCCACCGGGGCGCTGCGCGCGCCGGCCGCCAGCGTGGTGCCGCTGGTGTCCGACACATCCACCACCACATGCATCGACAGCCCCAGGCGCAGCGGGTGCCGGGCCAGCTCGGCGGCGTCGAGCGCAATGCGCACCGGCACGCGCTGCACCACCTTGATCCAGTTGCCGGTGGCGTTCTGCGCCGGCAGCAGTGCAAAGGCCGCACCGGTGCCCGCGCCCAGGCCGGCCACCCGGCCGCTGAAGCGCACGGCGCGGCCGTAGACGTCGGCCGTCAGCGTGACGGGCTGGCCGATGCGCAGCCGGGCCAGCTGCGGCTCCTTGAAGTTGGCGTCCACCCAGAGCCGGTCGAGCGCCACCAGGGTCATCAGCGGCGTGCCGGCAGCCACCCGCTGGCCGATCTGCACCTGGCGCCGGGCCACCACGCCGGCCATCGGCGCGGGCAGCGTGCTGCGGCCCAGCGCCAGAAAGGCCTCGCGCACCCGCGCAGCGGCCTCGGCCACCGCCGGCTGCTCGGCCAGGCTGACGCCGTCGGTCTGGGTCTGCTGCGTGGTGAGGACCTCGCGGGCGGCAGCCAGCGCGGCCTCGGCTGCCGCCTGGCTGCTGCGCGCGGCGGCCACCTGCGCCTGCGCGTGGGCGAATTCCTCCTGCCCCACCGCCCCGCCAGCCACCAGCGGCGCCCGCCGCGCCACGTCGGCCTGGGCGCGTGCCTGCTCGCTCTGGGCGCGGCCCAGTTCGGCCTCGCGCTGGCCGATCTGCGCCGCCAGCGTGGCGCTGTTGGCATAGGTGCCACGCAGGCCGCGCACCGTCTGCGCCAGCTGGGCCTCGGCGCGCGCCAGCGCCACCTGGGCGTCGGCGGCGTCCAGCTTCACCAACGGTACGCCGGCGGCCACCGGGTCGGCCTCGTCGGCCAGGATGGCCACCACCGTACCGGCCACCTGCGGCGTGATCTGCACCTGGTTGCCCTGCACATAGGCGTTGTCGGTGGCTTCGCTGTGGCGCTGCGTCAGCCAGTACCAGACGCCGTAGCCCAGGCCGGCCAGCAGCACCAGCACGGTGATCAGCCCCAGCGCGCGCCGGCGCCTGGCCGGCGCGCCCTGGGGCGGCGGGGCGCCGGGCGTGCTGCTGTGCGCGGCGGGGGCGTCGGCGTCGGCGTCGGGGGCGGGGGGGGCAGGAGCGGCGGGGGCGGCAGGGGCGGGGCTGGTGTCGGCCATGGGGTCGCGGGCGGGGGTGGACACAGGCGCTGGGTCAGCGGCTGGCGGTGTGGGTCTGGCCGGGCTTGGCGGCGGTGGTGGCGGTGGCGGTGGTGGCTGTCGTGGTGGCCGGGCCGGCACCCTGGCCCGGGGCCGGGCCCGGCGGCGCGTCGGACCAGCCGCCGCCCAGCGCCTGGGCCAGCGCGGCCTGGGTCTCCAGCTGGCGTGCCTGCAGGTCCAGCGCCTGGGCCTGCTGGGCCAGCAACACCGCATCGGCCTGCAGCACCGGCAGCCGGTTGCCCAGGCCGGCGGCGAAACGCTGCTGCGCGATGGCGCGGGCATCGGCCGCAGCGGCCTGGGCCTGGGCCTGCTCTACCTGCTGCTGCGCCAGGCTGCGCAGCATGCTGGCGGCGTCGGCCACCTCGCGCACGGCGTCCAGCACGGCGGTGTTGTAGGCGGCCACCGCTGCATCGGCCTCGGCAGCGCGGCCGCGCAGCTGGGCCCGCAAGGCACCGCCGTCGAACAGCGGCAGGCGCAACGCCGGGCCCACGCTCAACTGGCGGCTGCCCAGGCTCAGCAACCGGTCGAGGCCCAGCGCGTTCAGGCCGACGGCTGCATGCAGGTTGATGTCGGGATAGAAATCGGCCCGCGCCGCAGCCACGCCCTGCGCCGCCGCCTCTACCCGCCAGCGCGCTGCCACCACGTCGGCGCGGCGGCCGAGCAGGTCGGCGCCCAGGTGCGGCGGCGGCAGTGCCAGGCGCAGCCTGGCCAGGTCGGGCGCGGCCGCGTCCAGTGCCTGCGGCGGCTGGCCGCTGAGCGCCGCCAGCCGGTGCCGCGCGGCGGCGATCAGGCCGTCGAGTGCGGCGATCTGGCCACGCGCCTCGGGGATCGGGCCGTCGGCACTGCGCAGCGCGCCCTGGGTGTCGAGCCCGGCGGCCACGCGCTGTGCCGTCAGGTCGCGCAGTGCCTGGCGCTGGGCCTGGGCCTGTTGCGCCAGGGCGCGCTGGGCCTGCAGCCGCGCCAGCGCCACCCAGCCCTGGGTGAGCTGCGTGGCCAGCAGGCTGCGCGCCGCCTGGGCGTCGGCTGCGGCGGCGCGCTGGCGACCGATGGCGGTGGCCAGCGCGGCCTCATGCCGGCCGAAGAAATCCAG
Source organism: Burkholderiales bacterium (assembly GCA_038246615.1). Classification (GTDB taxonomy): domain Bacteria; phylum Pseudomonadota; class Gammaproteobacteria; order Burkholderiales; family Burkholderiaceae_C; genus Pseudaquabacterium. Next base: position 3,706 of record JBBRVT010000275.1, on the reverse strand, counting down.
CGCCATCTGGCCGCCGGCCTGCACGTTGGCAGTGTTGCGGACCTTGCCGGCCACCGTCGGCGGGATCAGCCCGTTGCCGCTGAAGCGCTGGCGGGTGGCGTCGGCCGACAACACCGCCTGCGGGCCCTGGCCCGCCTGGACCGCAGCCACCGCCGCGTCGGCCGCAGCCAGCCGGGCGCTGGCGGCCTGCAGGCCGGGCTGGCCGGCCAGCGCGGAGTCAATCAGGGCGTCCAGCGCCGGGTCGCCCAGGGCTGTCCACCAGCGCGCATCGGGGAATGCGCCAGCGCCTGCGTCTGCCGCCGGATCGCCCAGACCCGCAGCTGCGGGGGCGATGGGCGTGGCCAGCACCAGCGGCGCGCCGGGCTGGGCACAGGCCGACAGCAGCGCCAGCGCGGCCAGGCCGGCCCGCAGCGCCAGGCCTGCCCGCAGCGCCAGGCTTGGCGCCAGCGGCGTCATGCCGGCTCCCGCGCCGGCTCGCGCAGCGCCTGTCCGTTGGCCACCACCCGCGCCAGCAGCCCGATCAGCTGCAGCCACTCGGCCTCGTTGAAGCCCGCCAGGTGGGCGTTGAGCACGTCCACCAGCACCGGCGGCACCAGGCTGGCGGCGGCGCGGCCGGCGTCGGTCAGCTCCAGCTGCACCACGCGGCGGTCTTGCAGGGAGCGCACGCGGCGCAGCAGGCCCTTGACTTCCAGCCGGTCGACGGCGCGGGTCATGGCGCCGGGGTCCATGGCCTGGTCGCGCGCCAGCGCCGCGATGGTGCAGCCGCCGCTGCGGGCGATGCGGTACAGCGGCAGCCACTGCGCGTGGGTCAGGTCGTGCGGCGCCAGGCTGCGGTCGATGTTCAGCAGCATCGATTGCACCGCGCGCTTCATCAGCAGGCCCACGCTGTTGTCGGGGCGCAGCGTGTCGGGCGTGTAGAACGCAACGGGCGGTGCAGGGTCGGCCATGGCACACATTATTGCCAGGGCAATGGTTGCCCAAGCATGCAAATGCGCAAGCGGCCTTGGCAGCTTGTCCGCGATGCATCAGGGTCGCCCCCTACACTGCCGGCCATGGCTCAGAAAGACAACGACCGTCCCGCCGGCAAGACCCCCCGCTCGCTGTCCGGGCTGGGGCCATTTTTGCGGCCCTACCGTCTGCAGATCACGCTGGCAGGGCTGTTCCTGGTGATGGCGGCGGTGGCCACGCTGGCGTTTCCGGTGGCGCTGAAGTCGCTGATCGACCAGGGCCTGGTGGCCGCCGACCCGACTGCGCGGGTAATGGCGCTGCGCGGGCACTTTCTGGCGCTGTTCGGCGTGGGCGCGGCACTGGGCCTGTTCTCGGCGCTGCGCTTCTACATGGTCAGCTGGCTGGGCGAGCGGGTCACCGCCGACCTGCGCAATGCGGTGTATGGCCATGTGGTGCAGCAAAGCCCGGAGTTCTTCGAGAGCAATGCGTCGGGCGAGGTGCTCAGCCGCCTGACCACCGACACCACTCTGGTGCAGACCGTGGTCGGCAGCAGCCTGAGCATGGGCCTGCGCAACGTGGTGATGGGCAGCGGCGCGATGGTGATGCTGGTCATCACCAACCCGCGGGTGATGACGCAGGTGCTGGGCATCCTGGTGCTGGTGGTGCTGCCCAGCCTGTATTTCGGCCGCCGGGTGCGCAAGCTCAGCCGCGCCAGCCAGGACCGGGTGGCCGACTCCAGCGCCATCGCCGCCGAGGTGCTGAACGCGATCCCGGTGGTGCAGAGCTATGTGCAGGAACAGCGCGAGGCGCAGCGCTTCAACACCGCCACCGAGGCCGCCTTCGAGACCGCGCGCAAGCGCACCAAGGTGCGCGCGCTGCTGGTGGGCTTCATCATCACCGCCACCTTCGGCGCGCTGCTGTGGGGCCTGTACCAGGGCACGGAGGCGGTGGCCGAGGGCCGCGTCAGCGCCGGCCACCTGGGGCAGACGGTGGTGTTCGTGATCATCCTGGTCAGCAGCGTGGCGGTGCTGAGCGAGGTCTACGGCGATCTGCTGCGCGCCGCCGGCGCCACCGAGCGGCTGATGGAACTGCTGGCCGCAAAGAGCCCGGTGGCCGAGCCGGCGGCCCCGCAGGCGCTGCCGCACCGGCCGGCCGGCGCGGCGCTGGCCTTCGAGCAAGTGGGCTTCCACTACCCGTCACGCCCGCGGTTGCCGGCGCTGCAAGATTTCAGCCTGCAGGTGGCGCCGGGCGAGACAGTGGCCATCGTCGGCCCCAGCGGCGCGGGCAAGAGCACGGTGTTCCAGCTGCTGCTGCGCTTCTACGACGTGAACAGCGGCCACATCACGCTGGACGGCGTGGACATCCGCAGCGCCGGCCTGGGCGACCTGCGACAGCGCGTGGGCATCGTGCCGCAGGACTCGACCATCTTTTCCACCAGCGCGCTGGAGAACATTCGCTATGGCCGGCCCGACGCGCCCGACGCCGAGGTGATCGCCGCAGCCAAGGCAGCCTTCGCGCACGACTTCATCACCGCCCTGCCCGAGGGCTACGCCACCTACCTGGGCGAGCGCGGCGTGCGGCTGTCGGGCGGCCAGCGCCAGCGCATCAGCATTGCCCGGGCGATGCTGAAGAACCCGCCGCTGCTGCTGCTGGACGAGGCCACCAGCGCACTCGATGCCGAGAGCGAGCGCATGGTGCAGGCCGCGCTGGAGAGCGCGATGAGCGGGCGCACCACGCTGGTCATCGCCCACCGCCTGGCCACGGTGCAGCGCGCCGACCGCATCGTGGTGATGGAGGCCGGCCGCATCGTCGACATCGGCACGCATGACGCCCTGGTGGCGCGTGGCGGGCTGTATGCCCGGCTGGCGGCGATGCAGTTCGGCATGGAGAATGCTGGCGACAAGGCAGAGACCGTCAGCGCATGATTCATGCGCAAGGAACATGCGCATCTTTGAGCGGCACACCACAGGAGCCACCATGCGACGCATCCAACAGGCGCCCAGGCGTGCAGTCGACCAGAGCTTGAACGCCGAGGTGCCGGACCTGGCCCGCGAGATGGGCATGAACATCTCCCAGACGGTGGACGCCCTGCTGACCGAAACGGCCCTCAAGCAGTACCGGCAGCGCTGGAATTCCGGCAACAAGGAAGCCATCGACCACGATAACGCCCGGGTGGAGCGGCATGGCCTGTTCCCTGACCGGTACCGCAGCTTCATGCGGCCGGCGTCAGAGCAGGATCAGAACGCGGCCTGATTAACCCATGGGCCGGTTCGACGTCTGCGCCAATCCGTTTGCGTCCGAGCGGGTACACCCACCGTTCTTGCAGGACGTGCAGAACGACCACCTCGGCCCGCTGGCCGAGCGGGTGGTGATTCCGCTGCGCTCGCCTGACGGCTACGGCACGCCGGCACGCGGCCGCAACCCGCGCATCGACGTCCAGCGCATGGCTGTGGTGGTGGTGGACACTGCGTCCCTGGCACCTGTGCCCACGCGGCTGCTGGGCCAGCCTGTGCAACGCACCGATGCCGCCCGCATTGACATCCTCGACGCCCTCGACACCCTCGACACCCTCGACACCCTGTTAGGCTCGTTCCGACCGGCCCGTTCCAACATGCCCCACCCCATCCGCACCCAGTACGAAGACTTCATGCGCCATGTGACCACGCAGGGCGTGGCCAAGGGCGACCGCACCGGCACCGGCACGCGCAGCGTGTTCGGCCACCAGATGCGCTTCGACCTGAACGAGGGCTTTCCGCTG
>JBBRVT010000274.1:0-6354 GCA_038246615.1 Burkholderiales bacterium | reverse complement strand
ATGGCACCGTCGCGCGGGTGCGCGCCGGCCAGCAGGCGGCGCACGTGGGCATTCCGCCCGGCTGGCCCGACTACGTGCTCAACAAGATGGTCATGGTCATGAAGGGTGGCCAGGAGGTGAAGATCAGCAAGCGCGCCGGCAGCTACGTCACGCTGCGCGACCTGATCGAGATGACCAGCCGCGACGCGGTGCGTTTCTTCCTGATCAGCCGCAAGGCCGATACCGAGTTCGTCTTCGACGTCGACCTGGCACTGAAGGCCAACGACGAAAACCCGGTGTTCTACGTGCAGTACGCCCACGCGCGCATCTGTTCGGTGCTGGTGCAGTACACCGCGCGCACCGGCCGGCAGCTGCGCACCAGTTCGACCGATGGCGTCGACCTGTCGCTGCTGAGCGCGCCCACAGAGCGCGCGCTGATGCGCAAGCTGGCCGCCTACCCCGACATGCTGACCAGCGCTGCGGCCGACTTCGCGCCGCACGACGTGGCCTTCTACCTGCGCGACCTGGCCGCCGCCTTCCACAGCTGGTATGCGGCCGAGCGCTTCCTGATCGACGACCCGGCGCTGGCGGCGGCGCGCATGGCCCTGCTGGCTGCCACCCGCCAGGTGTTGCGCAATGCGCTGGGCATGATGGGCGTGGGCGCCCCCGACGCCATGGTGCGCGACGCTGCCGCCGACAGCAGCGAGGCCGCAGCATGAAGCCGCTGCCACGCGGCGGCTTCATCACCGGCCTGGTGGTGGGCCTGCTGGTGGGCCTGGGCGTGGCGCTGGCGGTGGCGCTGTTTGTCACCAAGACACCGGTGCCCTTCATCGACAAACTGCCCCAGCGCACCGCCGAACAGGACGCGGCCGAGGCCGAACGCAACAGGCACTGGGACCCGAACGCCCCGCTGGCCGGCCGGAACCCGGCGCGCCCGGCCGTGCCGGCGGCCAGTGGCGTGGTGCAGGCCGCCAGCGCGCCGGCGCCCACGGTGGTGGGCACGCCGGCTGCGGCCAAGGCGCCGGCAGCACCGGCGGCCTCCGGTGCCGCGCCGCGTGCGGTGGCCGCAGCGTCGGCCAGCCCCGCCACCGCCGCCACCGCCGCATCCACCAGCCGCGCCGGGCGCGACCCGGCGGCCATCCTGGCTGGCCAGCCCGACGCCGCCGGCAGGCCCGCAGGCACGGCCGCCACCACAGTCGCCACGGTGTTCTTCGTGCAGGCCGGGGCCTATGCCCGGCCCGAGGACGCCGAAGCCCAGCGCGCCAAGCTGGCGCTGTTGGGCCTGGACGCGCAGGTCACCGAGCGCGAGCAGTCCGGCCGCACCGTCTACCGGGTGCGCCTGGGCCCGTTCGACGCCCGCGAGCCGGCCGAGGACACCCAGGGCCGCCTGGCCGGCGCCGGCATCGACGCCAACCTGGTGCGGGTGGAGCGCTGAGAAGTTGTGAACTCCGGGTGCACCGTTGCACTCCACCAACCGTTGAACCATCCTGACGATCTATCCAGAGAGGCTTTGCATGAACCGACGTGATTGGGTGCTGGCGAATGTCGGCATGGCCGGCCTGGCCGGCCTGCCGTTGCTGGCCCGGGCCCAGGGCGGCCTGCAGGAGGGCCGGGACTACAAGCGCGTGGAAACGCCGGTGCCGGTGCCCGAGGGCAAGGTGGAGGTGGTCGAGTTCTTCGGCTACTGGTGCCCGCACTGCAGTGCCTTCGAGCCGGCGCTGGACGCCTGGGCCAAGAAGCTGCCACCGCAGGTCAGCTTCCGCCGTGTTCCGGTGTCCTTCACGCCGGGGCAGGAGCCGCTGCAGCGTCTGTACTACGCCATCGAGGCCCTGGGCCAGGTGGACACCATGCACCGCAGGGTGTTCGCCGCGCTGCATGTGGAACGCAAGCGCCTGAACACCGAAGCCGACATCGGTGGCTGGCTGCAGTCGGTGGGCGCCGACAGCAACAAGCTGCTCGACACGATGAAGAGCTTTGCGGTGGCCACCAAGTTGCGCCAGTCCAAGCAGCTGGCCGACGGCTACCGCATCGAGGGCGTGCCGACGCTGGGCATCCAGGGGCGGTTCATGACCTCGCCGTCGATCGCCGGCTCGGCCGAGCGTGCGCTGGCCGTGGCAGATGCCCTGATCGCGCAGTCGCGCAAGGGCTGACCAACGCCGCCGGGGCGGCCACCGTCACGTCGCCTTGCGGCAGTATTCCCGCTGGCTGCGGGGCCAGCCAGCCAGCCGGCCAAAACTTGGGTCTAGAATGATCTGCAAGTTTTGTGCCGACTCATGTTTTCCCTCGCCCCCCTCCCCTTGCTCACCGCTCTGCTGCTCACCACAGGCAGCGCTGCGGCGTGGGCCGAGAAAGCCGACCGCAGCCGGCCGATGACGCTGGAGTCCGACCAGCCCTGCACCGTGAGCCTGCTCAGGCAGACCAGCGTGTGCAGCGGCAACGTGGTCATCAGCCAGGGCACGCTGCAGATCCGCGCCGACCGGCTGGAATTGCGTGAAACCCCTGAGGGCTACCAGATGGCGGTGGCCACCGGCACGGCGGCCAAGCCCGCCACCTACCGCCAGAAGCGCGACGGCGGCGACGAGACTGTGGAGGGCCAGGCCCAGCGCATCGACTACGACAGCCGTGCCGGCACGCTGCGCTTCGAGGGCGCAGCGGTGGTGCGGCGGCTGCGCGGCAGCAGCGTGGCCGACGAGATCCAGGGCCAGCAGATCGTCTGGGACAGCACCGCCGAGTCCTTCAACGTGCGCGGCGGTGCTGCTACCGCCAGCAACCCAGGTGGCCGGGTGCGGGCAGTGATCAGCCCGCGCGCGCCGGCCGACGAGGCAGCCCCCGCCACCACGCCCGCCACCAGCGGGGCGCTGAAAGCCTCGCCCGGCCTGGGGGACCGCCGTTGAACGCTGCGCTGCTGGACGCCCCGCAGGCTGACGCCGCCGCCACCACCAGCCGGCTGGACGTGACCGGCCTGCAGAAGCGCTATGGCTCGCGCCAGGTCATCAAGGACGTGCACCTGTCGGTGGCCGCCGGCGAGGTGGTGGGCCTGCTGGGCCCCAACGGCGCGGGCAAGACCACCTGCTTTTACATGGTGGTGGGCCTGGTGCGGGCCGACGCCGGCGAGATCCGCATCGACGGCGTGGCGGTGCAGAACAAGCCGATCCACCAGCGTGCCCGCATGGGGCTGAGCTACCTGCCGCAAGAGGCCAGCATCTTCCGCAAGCTGACGGTGGAAGAGAACATCCGCGCGGTGCTCGAGCTGCAGCTCGACGCCACGGGCAAGCCACTGAAGCGCCCGCTGATCGACACCAAGCTCGGAGTGCTGCTGCGCGACCTGGGCATCGACAAGCTGCGCGATTCACCGGCACCGGCGCTGTCCGGCGGCGAGCGGCGGCGGGTGGAGATCGCACGCGCGCTGGCCACGCAGCCGCGCTTCATCCTGCTGGACGAGCCGTTTGCCGGCGTCGACCCGATCGCGGTGCTCGAGATCCAGCGCATCATCGGTTTCCTCAAGAGCCGCGGCATCGGCGTGCTGATCACCGACCACAACGTGCGCGAGATGCTGGGCATCTGCGACCGCGCCTACATCATCAGCGAAGGCCGGGTGCTGGCCGAAGGCACGCCCGCCGAGATCGTCGCGAACGCCGATGTGCGCCGGGTCTACCTCGGCGAGCACTTCCGCATGTGAGCCGGGACGCTCCCGCACCATGAAACCGTCCCTGCAGGTCCGCCTTTCCCAGCATCTGGCGCTCACGCCCCAGCTGCAGCAGAGCATCCGCCTGCTGCAGCTGTCGACGCTGGAGCTGCACCAGGAAATCGAGCAGATGCTCGAGACCAACCCCTTCCTCGACACCGAGGAAGACCACGCGCCGATGGAGTTCGGCCTGGAGCGGGTCAGCGCCGCCGCCGATGCCGGCGCCGAGCGCGAGAAGAGCAAGCTCAGCGAACGCGAAGACAGCGCCGACGGCCAGGCCGGCGCCGACGAGCCCGCCGGTATGGACAGCGCCGAATTCGGCGGCAGCGAGCGCGACGACTGGGAGAACGGCACCGAGCGCGACGACTTCGACGGCATCCGCGAACTGCCGTCCAGCAGCAGCGCCTCGCCCTCGGGCGACAGCGACGACTACGAGCCGGTCGACAGATCGGACACCGGCCCCAGCCTGCAGGACCACCTGCGCCAGCAGCTGCTGGGCATGCGCCTGTCGCCCGAGGACGCCGCAGCGGTGATGGTGCTGATCGAATCGCTGAACGAGGATGGTTACCTGGCCGACCCGCTGGACGAGATCGCCGAGCGCCTGGCCGCCGGCATGGGCCTGGACGCCGACGCCGAGGCCGACGCCGAAGCGCTGGACGACCTGCACGACCGCCTGCGCTGCGCGCTGAAGTGGCTGCAGAGCCTGGAGCCCACCGGCGTGGGCGCCACCGGCCTGGGCGACTGCCTGTGCCTGCAACTGCGCGAGCTGCCTGCCAGCCCGGTGCGCGAGGTGGCGATGCAGGTCTGCCGCAGCCACCTCGGGCTGCTGGCCCGGCGCGACATGAAGAAGCTGGTGGCCGCCACCGGCGCGAATGAGGACATGCTGCGCGAGGCGCAGGCGCTGATCGTCGCCTGCGAGCCCAAGCCCGGCCGGCCCTTCACCAAGGCCGAGGCCAACATCGTGGTGCCCGACGTGATGGTCATCAAGGCGGGCCGCAACTGGAAGGCCACGCTCAACCCCGACGTGATGCCCAAGCTGCGCATCAACGACCTGTATGCCCAGGCCATCCGCGGCCAGCGCAACGGCGCGGCCGGCGGGCTCAGCGCCCGGCTGCAGGAGGCGCGCTGGTTCATGAAGAACATCCTGCAGCGCTTCGACACCATCCTGCGCGTGAGCCAGGCCATCGTCGAGCGGCAGAAGGGCTTCTTCACCCACGGCGAGATCGCGATGAAGCCGCTGGTGCTGCGCGAGATCGCCGACGAGCTGGGCCTGCACGAGAGCACCATCTCCCGCGTGACGACGGCCAAGTACATGAACACGCCGTTCGGCACCTTCGAGCTGAAGTACTTCTTCGGCTCCAGCCTGAACACCGACGCCGGCGGCAATGCCAGCAGCACTGCGGTGCGGGCGCTGATCAGGCAGCTGGTCGGCTCGGAAGACCCGGCCAAGCCGCTGTCGGACAGCCAGCTGTCCGACATGCTGGGCGAGCAGGGCATCACCGTGGCGCGGCGCACCGTGGCCAAGTACCGCGAGGCGCTGAAGATCGCGCCGGCCAACTTGCGCAAGACCCTGTGAGCACCGGCCAGGCCGACCTGTTCCTGCCCTGCGCGGCGGGCACCGAAGAGCTGCTGGCCGACGAGGTGCTGCGCATCCTGGGCCCCAGCGCCGGCGGCGAGATCCTGCGTGGCGGCATCAGCGTGCAGGGCGACGCGCCGGTGGCGATGCAGCTGAACCTGGAGAGCCGGCTGGCCCAGCGCGTGCTGTGGCCGCTGGCCCACGGGCCCTATGCCAACGAGCACGATCTGTATGCGCTGGCGCGCAGCGTGCGCTGGGGCGACTGGATCACCCCGGCGCAGACCTTCCGCATCGACACCACCGCGCAGCGGTCGCCGCTGCAGAGCCTGAACTTCGCCACGCTGCGGGTGAAGGACGCCGTGTGCGACGTGCTGCGTGATGCGGTCGGCGAGCGGCCCAGCATCGACACCCGCCACCCTGATCTACCGCTGTCGCTGCACCTGTCGCCCACCCATGCCACGCTGTATGCCGACACCTCGGGCGAGGCGCTGTTCAAGCGCGGCTGGCGCGATGCGCAGGGCCTGAAGGGCGAGGCGCCGCTGAAGGAGACGCTGGCCGCCGCGATGCTGGCAGCCGCCGGCTGGCAGGGCCGGGCCGAGGACGGCGCGCTGTTCGACCCCTGCTGCGGCGCCGGCACCATCGCCATCGAGGCAGCGCAGATCGCCTGCGGCATCGCCCCGGGCCTGCAGCGGCGCTTCGCCTTCGAGCGCATGCTGCCTTTCCGCACCCACCAGGCCACGTGGGCGCGCCTGCAGGACGCGGCGCGGGCACGCCAGCATGCGCCGGCGGTGGCGGTGCATGCCGGTGATGTGTCGTTCCGCATGACCGACTTCGCCCAGCACAACGCCAGGCGCGCCGGGGTGGAACACGCCATCCAGTTCAAGACCGCCGACGCGCTGCAGCGCCTGCCGCCCGAAGCGCGCGGCACGCTGATGCTGAACCCGCCGTACGGCGAGCGCATCGCGCCCAAGGGCTCGCGTGGCGAACAGCGCGGCCCGCGCCAGGCGCGCGAGGGCTTCGCACCAGAAACCGAGGGCGGTGACCCAAGCTTGTTCTTCAGCCACCTGGCGGCGCACTGGAAGCGCCACTACGCCGGCTGGACGGCCTGGCTGCT
>JBBRVT010000273.1:0-6363 GCA_038246615.1 Burkholderiales bacterium | reverse complement strand
GGCAGGGCCGCAGCCGGCGCCGTGCCGGCCAGGGGTTGCGGCAGCGCGCCCTGCTCGGACACCGACAGCCACACGCCCAAGTTGCTGAGCAGGTGTGCCAGCGCGTGCAGATCGCCCTCGTTCAACCCCATTCACACCCTCGTTCCTTGCCAGCGTGGCCCGGCCGCGTCAATTCGTCATGGCGCGCCAGGTCGGAAATCAGGCGCAGCCACCATGCCGCCACCATGCCGCCACCGGGCCGGTGTCCAGCCCGCCGACAACCGGCGATGCTACAGGCCCCAGGCGGGCCGCCGTGGCGCCGGATTCAGATTCTCCCGGCTGGCCGGACACGCCGATGAACACCCCGCCGACCAGCAAGCGCGGCAGCCGGCGTCTTGCAGCAGGCCGCTGCGCTGCGCCATGTCGGGCACAGCCAGCGCGGGCACTGGCAGGGCGGGCACAGCCAGGGCGGGGTCAGCCAGGTGGGGTGTTTGCAGAGGCAGCGGCAGCGGCAGCGTCGTCGGCTTCATCGTCGGCCGTCAGCCGCTGCAGCTGCACCAGGCGCGCATACAGGCCGCCGGGCAGGGCCATCAGCTGCGCATGCGTGCCGCGTTCGGCGATGCGGCCGTGGTGCAGCACCACGATCAGGTCGGCGTCGCGGATGGTGGACAGCCGGTGGGCGATGGCCAGCACCGTCACCCGGCCGCGCAGCGCGGCCAGCGCCTGCTGCACATGGCCCTCGGTCTCGCTGTCGATGTGGGCGGTGGCCTCGTCCAGCAGCAGGATCTTCGGCTGCCCGGCCAGCGCACGCGCCAGCGCGATCAGCTGCTTCTGGCCCACCGACAGCCGCGCCCCGCCTTCGCCCAGCGGTGTGTGCTCGCCCTGCGGCAGCGCGTCGATGAAGCCCTGCGCATGGGCCGCGCGGGCGGCGGCCTGCAGCTGCGCATCGCCCAGCGGCCGGCCCATGGCGATGTTGTCGCGCGCACTGGCGGCCAGCAGGAAGGGGTCTTGCGGCACCAGGCCCACGGCTTGGCGGAAGGCAGCGTCGCCCAGGCTGTCGAGCGGCTGGCCGTCGATCTGCAGGCTGCCCGCCGGCGCCGGGTAGAAGCGCAGCAGCAGCGACAGCAGCGTGCTCTTGCCGCTGCCGGTGTGGCCGACGATGCCGACGAACTGGCCGGGTTCGACCTGCAGGCTGATGCCGTGCAGCACCGGGTGGCCCGGTTGGTAGGCAAAGTGCAGGTCGTGCACGGTGATGGCGCCGGCCTGTACCGTGGCCGCGCCGTCGTGCTGCGGTTCGGCCGGCTCCTGCAGCAGGCTGTTCACCCGGGCCGCAGCCACCACCGCCTGCTGCAGCTGCGAGAACTGCATGGTGATCTGGATCAGCGGCTCGACCACCCGGGCGATGTAGCCCACGAAGGCATACAGCACGCCCACCTCCAGCGCCGACAGCCCGGCGCTGCCGGGCGCCTGGCGCAGGCCGTAGAAGCCGATCACCGCCGCCAGCAGCGCCACGTTCAGCAAGTCGAGCGCCGGGCGCAACAGCCAGGCGTTGGCGCGCAGCTCGCGCAGTCGGCTGCGGTAGTGGGCCTGGTTGGTGTCGGCAAAGCGCTGCACGAAGCGGTCGGCCGCGCCGCTGGCCTGCACCACCGCCATGCCGGCGATCGACTCGGCGGCCTGGGCGTTGATGTCGCTGCGCAGCGCCCGGGTGCGTGCCACCGCCGGCGCCGACAGCCGCTGGTACAGCCAGACGATGCCGGCCACCGCCGGCACCAGCAGCGCCACGATCAGCATCAGCCGCCAGTCCAGCAGTGCCATGGCCACCAGCGTGATCGACAGCATGATCACGCTGTCGAGCATCACGAACAGCAGCTGCACGTACAGCGTCTTCACCGCCTCGGTGTCGTTGGTGATGCGGCTGACCAGCGCGCCGCCGATGGCGCGGTCGAACCAGGCCATCGGCAGGCGCAGCACATGGCCGTAGGCCTGCTCGCGCAGGCGCTGCACGCTGCGCATGGCCACGCCCGCCAGCCGCACCAGCTGCCAGTAGCGCAGTGCATTGGCCAGCCAGCCGGCGACCAGCGCACCGCCCAGCAGGCCGACGATGGCGGGCAGGTCGGCGTGGCGCGGCAGCAGGTAGCTGTCGATGAAGGCCTTGCCCAGAAACGGGCCCAGCGCCTCCAGCCCTGCCGCCAGCACCAGCCACAGCGCAGCGGCGCGCAGCACCGCCACGTCGGGCGCAGCGCTGCGCACCAGCAGCGCCAACGCGTCGCGGCGTTCAGTGGCGTCGGCCCTGGCCTTGGTGTGCCCGGTCATGGAATCGCCTCGTCGGAATCCAGAGAGGCCTCCAGCTGCTGCACCTGCCATTGCGTGGCGTACCAGCCCAGGTGGCTGTCGGCCCCCGGGCTGCGGTGGACCGCCGCCGACCCTCCGAGTGGGTGCGGGCCCGCCTGGGTGCGGCCCGGCGCCGGGCCCGCCGCGGTGGCCAGCAATTCGGCGTGGGTGCCCCGTTCGGTCACTCTCCCATGGCGCAGCACCAGGATCTGGTCGGCGTCCATCACCGTGGCCAGGCGGTGGCTGACGAGGATCACCGTGCGGCCCTGGCGCTGTTGCCGCAGCGCCTGCAGGATGCGCGCCGCCGTGCCGGTGTCCACGGCTGACAAGGCATCGTCCAGCAGCAGCAGCGGTGCGTCGGCCAGCAGCGCGCGGGCGATGGCCACGCGCTGGCGCTGGCCGCCCGACAGGGTGATGCCGCGCTCGCCCACCGGCGTGGCATAGCCCTGGGGCATGGCGCAGATGTCGTCATGCACCGCGGCGGCGCGCGCCACGGCCTCGATCTCGGCCTGGGTGGCATCAGGCCGGGCCAGCGCGATGTTCTCGGCCACCGTGGCCGAGAACAGGAAGGGCTCCTGCGGCACCCAGGCGATGCCGGCACGCAGCGCCGCCAGTGTGAAGCTGGGCAGGGCGGTGCCGCCCCAGCGGATGTGGCCCTGCGCCGCCGGCCACTGGCGCAGCAGCAGCTTCACCAGCGTGCTCTTGCCCGCGCCGGTGGGGCCGACCAGGCCCAGCGTCTGCCCGGCCGGCAGCGCGAAGCCCACATCCGACAGCGCCGGCTGCGTGGCGCCGGGGTAGCGGAAGTGCAGGCCGTCGGCCACCAGCGTGCCCGGCGTGATGCTGGCCACCGTGCCGTGGTCGTCCACGCTCAGCGGCACCGCCAGCACCGGGCCCAGCCGGCCCCAGGCAGCACGGCCACGCTCCAGCAGCGACAGCACCCAGCCGGTGGCGAACATCGGCCAGATCAGCTGGCCCAGGTAGAGGCCGAAGCTGGTGAGCTGGCCCACCGTCATCTCGCCGTGCCAGACCAGCCAGCCGCCGAAGCCGAGCGACAGCGCCATCGCCGCGTTCAGCGTGCCGCCCACGGCCGGCTCGTAGGCGGCCTCCCAGCGCTGGGCCTGCAGGCCGCGCGCGGCCGCCACGCCGGCCAGCGTGCCGAATTGCGCCGCGTTCTGCCCGGTGAGCCCCAGCGCCCGCAGCGTGCGCAGGCCGGCAACGCTCTCCTGCACCTGGTCGTTCAGCGCGCCGAAGGCGTCCAGCGACTGGCGCGAGGCGGCATGCAGGTGGCGAGAAATCCACCAGAAGCTCAGGCCCATCAGCGGGAAGGGCAGCAGCACCACGGCAGCCAGGCGCCAGTCCACGCCCAGCGTCATCGCGGCCACCACCAGGGCCAGGGTCAGCGTGCCGTCGAAGCCGGCCAGCAGCGCCTCGCCGGCGGCCAGTTCCACCGCATCCACGTCGTTGGTGGCCAGGGCCATCAGGTCGCCGGTGCGCTGGCCCTGGTAGAAGCGTGGCCCCTGCAGCGCCAGCCGCTGGTACAGCTGCACCCGCAGGCCCACGCCCATGCGGTAGGCGGTGGCGTAGAGCTTCAGGCGCCAGGCCACGCGCAGGCCGTAGATGGCCGCGCCGGCGGCCAGCAGCCAGCCGATCTCGACCCACAGCGCCGGGCCGGCGAGCTGGCGCGCCACCAGCGCGTCGACCATGTGGCCGATCTGGCGCGGCAGCCACACCCCCAGCAGCGCGATGCCGAGCAGCATGCAGCCCGCCGCGGCATAGGTGCGCCAGTGCTGGCGCACGAAGCCGGTGATCAGCTGGGACAGGCTCATTGAAAAGGCAGGCGCCCCGGCAGGGCGGGGCGCTGGCGGGCAGGCGGGCAGGTGGGCAGGGGGGCAGGGGGGCAGGGGGGCGGATTCTATGGGCGCCAACCTGGACTGCAACCCTGGGCCGCAGGCCGCCTGTCAGCGCACCGCTGTCACTGCAGGCTGGCGGTGTCGATCACCACCGCGCGGCCGGTGCGGCGCTTCACCTCGTTGACCATGTGTTCGGTGCCGCCGGGGCCGTCGCCCTCGTGGCCGTCCCACAGCGCGATCATGCGCACCCGGTCGATGCCGCTGCATAAAGCCGTGCTCAGCAACCACAGGTTGCAGCGGGCGTAGGGGTCGACACCGGCCGGCGGCGGGCCCAGCGCCTGCGGTGCGCTGAGGATCGGCCGCGCGGTATCGAGCCGTGCCACCACTGCGTCGTAGCGTTGCTGCCAGGCCGGCCCGCTGGGCGCCACCGATGCCTGCAGGAATTCGGGTTCGTCGAAGGGCTGCAGCAGCTGCAGCTGCATGCCCAGCGCCAGCGCCGCCTCGGCAAACAGCAGGTCGCCGCCGGCCGCGCCCTGGGTGATGGCCAGGTCCTCGGGCCCGGCATCCAGCCGGGCCAGCTCTTCGGCGATGCGGCGCGCGGCATCGGGCTCCCTGGCGGCCGGAAAGCGCGGCACCGGCCGGTCGGCGGCGTCGACGATGTGGCCCGAGAACAGCACCACCTGGCGCGGCCGCCAGTCCTTGCTGGGCGGCGACAGGCGTGCCAGGGCCCGCTCGAAGGTGGCGATGCCGGCGTCCACCGCCTCTGGCCGGAAGCCCAGCAGGCGCAGCAGGTCCAGCCCCTGGCGGGTGGAGTTCAACGAGAACCAGTCGTTCTCGACCAGGCGGATGGCCTCCTTGTAGGCCGTTGCCACCTGCTGCGGCGTGCCGGTCAGCACCTCCAGGTCGCCCAGGCTGGCGGCGGCCCAGAAGTTGGGCGTGCGGGCATGCTCGCTGTAGGCCGCCCAGCGCACGCCACCCAGCAGCGCGGGCAGCTCGGCGGCGTAGTCCAGGCGCTGGGTGAGGTGCTGGAACAGGCACATCAGCGTGGCCGCGTTGATGCCCGAGTAGTAGTGGTTGGCATTGGCACGGAAGCCGGTGCGGTAGCTGTTGATTGCCGCCGTCAGCAGCGCGTCCTCGTAGCCGGCGTCGTCGGCCATCTGCGCCGGGGTGGCGCCGGGGCGGTTCCAGGCGCCCACCCAGGCATCTTTGTCGATGCGGCCCAGCAGCGCCCAGGCCTCGGCGTCCTGCGGCCGGGTCTGCAACAGCTGGCGGTAGTGGTCGCGGGCGTCGTCCAGCCGGCCCAGGCGCTGCAGGCACACGCCGCGCTTGTAGCCGGCCTTCACATGGCCGGGCTCGGCGGCCAGGCAGCCGTCGAACTCTTCCAGCGCCAGCTTGAAGCGCTCCAGCGCCAGCAGGGCCTCGCCGGCCGCCAGGCGCGCGTCGGCACGCAGCGCCACCACCGGCGTCTCTTCCGACAGCAGCAGCACGTCACCCGGCCGCTTGCTGCGCTGGGCGCGTTTGAGCTGGGCCTCCCAGGCAGCATGGCGCTCCCAGAATTCACGCGCGTCGCCCACCTTCAGCTGCTTCCAGTCGGGCTCCTGCAGGTTGTCCACCAGGCGGTAGACCGGGCTGATCTTGCGGCCATGCCAGCTGGCCAGCGTGGCCTGCGCCATCTCGGCCAGCTTGGCGATGTCGGCCGCCAGATAGGCCGGGTCGGGCGCGCCGTCCAGCAGGTGGTAGCGCAGCTTGCGGTCGGTGTAGATGTCGAACGGCGTGCCCTCGCGCGGGCCCTGCACCAGCACCACCCCGCGTGCGCGCAGCGCATGGCGCACGCCCAGTTCGTACCAGACGTTGGGGTTGTCGATGGTCAGGTCGGCCAGCACCAGGTCGGCGATCAGCAGCTCCTGGAACATGTCGCTGCGGATGTCGCCGGCCGCCTGCTCCTCGTCGGCGCGGAACACCTGCAGCCCGGCTGCTTCCAGAGCGGGCCGGATGTACTCGGCATAGACGCGGTTAAAGAAGATCGGCTTGCCGTCGGGCCCGTTCTTCTGGCCGAAGGGCATGGCGACAAAGGCGTGCAGCTTCATGGGCGCTCCTGCTGGAAGCCGACAGCATCGCTGCGGGCGCTGCCCTTGGCAAGCGGTGTCCTGGGGATGGCGCCCGGCGCTGTCTGCCGTGGCTGCGCAGGCGCTCAGCCGCTCAG
>JBBRVT010000272.1:0-6375 GCA_038246615.1 Burkholderiales bacterium | reverse complement strand
TCGGCAAAGCGCAGCAGCGCGTCGCCGCTCTGCCGTGCACCCATGAACTCCCCCGGCCCCCGGATCTCCAGGTCACGCCGGGCGATCTCGAAGCCGTCGGTGGTCTCGGCCATGGCGCGCAGCCGGTCGCGGCCGGTGGGCGACAGCGGGCCCTGGTAGAGCAGCACGCACACGCTGGCCACCGCACCGCGGCCCACCCGGCCGCGCAGCTGGTGCAGCTGGCTCAGGCCGAAGCGCTCGGCATGCTCGATCACCATCAGGCTGGCGTTGGGCACGTCCACGCCCACCTCGATCACCGTGGTGGCCACCAGCAGCGCCATCTGGCCGCCCGAGAACAGCGACATCACCGCCGACTTCTCGGCTGCCGGCATGCGCCCGTGCAGCAGGCCCACCAGTTGCCCAGGCAGCGCCGCGCTGAGCTGGGCATGGGTCTCGGTGGCGTTCTGCAGGTCGATGTGCTCGCTCTCTTCGATCAGCGGGCACACCCAGTACACCTGCCGGCCGCGCGCCACCTCGTCGGCGATGCGCGCGATCACCTGCGGCCGGCGCTCGTCGGCGAACACCTTGGTCAACACCGGCGTGCGGCCGGGCGGCAGCTCGTCGATGGTGCTCACATCCAGGTCGGCGTAATAGCTCATCGCCAGCGTGCGCGGGATGGGCGTGGCGGTCATCATCAGCAGGTGCGGCTCCAGCGCGCTGCCGGCCTCGGCCACCAGCTTGCGCCGCAGTGCCAGCCGCTGGGCCACGCCGAAGCGGTGCTGCTCGTCGACCACCGCCAGGCCCAGCCGGGCGAAGCGCACGTCGTCCTGGATCACCGCATGCGTGCCCACCACCAGGGCAGCCTCGCCGCTCGCCACGCTGGCCACCATCGCCGCGCGGCCCTTGCCCCTGCGGCTGCCGGTGAGCCAGGCGATGGTCTGGCCGCGCGCGTCCAGCAGCGGCTGCAGCCACTGCGCCAGCTTGCGGAAGTGCTGCTCGGCCAGCAGCTCGGTGGGCGCCATCAGCGCGCATTGCCAGCCGCTGTCGATGGCCACCGCCGCAGCCAGCGCCGCCACCACCGTCTTGCCCGAGCCGACGTCGCCCTGCAGCAGGCGGTGCATCGGCGCGGCGCCGGGCGGCAATCCATCAACCGCACGGCCGATGTCGGCGGCGATCTCGTCGCCCACGCGCTGCTGCGCGGCCGTCAGCTGGAAGGGCAGCGCAGCCAGCAGCTGGTCACGCAGGCCGCCGGGTGCCGCCTGAAGCACTGGCGCGCGCAGGCGCTGCCGCTCGCGCTGGGCCATGCGCTGCGACAGCTGCTGCGCCAGCAGTTCCTCGACCTTCAGCCGCTGCCAGGCCGGGTGGCTGTGGTCTTCCAGCGTGGCCAGCGGCACGTCGGGCCCGGGCTGGTGCAGGTGGTGCAGGGCCTCGCGCAGCGTCGGCAGGCCGGGCGGCAGCGTGCCCGGCGGCAGCAGCTCGTCCAGCGGCGCACGCGCCAGCGCGGCGGCCACGGCCTTGCGCAGATAGGCCTGCGGCAGCTGCGCGCTGGTGGGGTAGACGGGGGTGAGCACGGTGGCCAGCGGCGTGTGCGCGTCCACCGCCTTGAAGCTGGGGTGCACCATCTCGCGGCCGAAGAAGCCCTGGCGCGCCTCGCCGCGTACCCGCACGCGCTGGCCCACGGCCAGGGTCTTCGAGTGGCCGGGATAGAAGTTCAGGAAGCGCAGCAGCAGGCTGTCGCTGTCGTCGGCCAGGCGCACCAGCAGCTGGCGGCGGCCGCGCAGCTCGATGCGGCATTCACTGACCACGCCTTCGACCTGCACCGGCTCGCCGTCGGGGCTGTCGGCGATCGGCGTGATGCGGGTCTCGTCCTCGTAGCGGATGGGCAGGTGCAGCGCCAGGTCGATGTCGCGCAGCAGGCCGAGCTTTTCCATCGCCCGCTGGGGCGCGGACTTGGCTGGCGGGGCCGTTGTGGCTGGCTGACCGGGGAACGACATGCCAGGCATTCTCGGGCCAGGTACGCCGTGGGCCTGGCGCCCGCGCCAAGGCGGCAGCAAGGCGTGGGCTGCGGCGGCCAGCGCTGCGCGGGGGCCACCTGGAACGATGTGGTGGCGCATGCGCGCGGGGTGGCACGGGCGATCGACGACCGCGACTGGCTGCCGGCCCTGCTGCACCGGCTAGCCGGCTGACCGACGCCCTGGCGCGTGGATGACGCACCGTCCGCCTTCACTGCGCAGATGCTGCGCGGCTCGGCCCATGCAGAAACGAGGGGCCGGCGTGCTGCGGACACCGGTCGTCCAACTGCGCAAGCTGTGGGGCAACTGCCGATCAGGAGCCGTCGTAGCCGACCATGAATTCGTCGACGCGAAGCTGCCGTTCGCAGGAGTCTGAGGCCCTGGGAGCCTGTCGGACTTGGGGCGTCGATAGCGAGAATCGGCCACGGCGAGGACAGTTCTTGCCGGATTTGCAGCCCCATAGCCCAGCTATGGGGCAAAAAGACGGTGAGAAATGGACCGCTGCGGTCGATTCGCAGCCGACGCTCGGAATCAATCGTGGGTCAGCCCCTGCCCCATCGTGGGTCGTTCCCCAGAGTGTTCGCACGGAGTCATTGCCAGAGACCGCCAAAGCTCGCCGCAGGCGCCACAGTGTAGTAACGTGCCTACATTGCGCCGCATCAGATCAGGACTCCGCCCGTGCCTATCACCACCGTTTCCAGCCGAGAGTTCAACCAGGACGCCAGCGGTGCAAAGCGTGCTGCCAGCAAGGGCCCTGTCATCATCACGGACCGCGGTCGCCCGGCGCATGTGTTGCTGACCATCGAGGCCTATCAGAAGCTCACTCAGAAGACGGCCAGCATCGCCGACCTGTTGGCCATGCCCGGTGCAGCCGACATCGCGTTCGAGCCCCCGCGTGCAGGCCGCATCGCCCGGCCAGCAGATCTGAGCTGATGTTTGTCCTCGACACCAACGTGGTGTCTGAACTGCGCAAGGCCAAGGCGGGCAAGGCCGATCGGAACGTGGCGGCGTGGGCCTCCAGGGTGCCCGCCAGCTCGCTCTATGTTTCGGCCATCACCATCCTGGAACTGGAAACCGGCGTGCTGCTGGTGCTGCGTCGCGACCCCGAACAAGGCGCCTTGCTCAGGGCTTGGCTGGATCAGTCTGTGTTGCCTGCGTTTTCGGGTCGCGTTCTACCGGTGGACCCCGCCGTGGCGCAGCGGTGTGCAGCCTTGCATGTGCCCGACCCGAGATCAGAACGTGATGCCCTGATCGCCGCTACCGCGATGGTCCACAACATGACCGTGGTCACCCGCAACGTGGCTGACTTCGCAACAACTGGAGCGCCACTGCTCAACCCATGGGACATGGTGGCGCAGCCAGGCAGACACGGAGTACGTTGATCGCCGAAGTGGGTGAACCATGGCTCGGTTGCGGTCGCCTTCGAAAAACAGGCATCCGTCGTCCACCAAGCACCCGGGTGGTCGAAGCTTGCCAATACGCAGCCGTCCAGGGACATCGCGCGCACCGCGCTAGTACCCGCGGCCACGGTCCACCAGGTTGGGCAGCGGCCCGCCCTGGCGCAAGGCATTCAGCCCGGCGATGAACTGCGCCGCCACGGTGTGCGGCGACGACTGCCCGGCGATGTGCGGCGTGATGGTGATGCCGGGCACGGCCCACAGCGGGTCGTCGGCCGGCAGCGGCTCGTTGGCCTGCACGTCCAGCGTGGCGCCGGCCAGCTGGCCCGACTGCACGGCGGCGATCAGGTCGGGCTCGACCACATGCTGGCCGCGGGCGATGTTGACCAGGTAGCTGCCGCGCGGCATGGCGGCGAAGGCGGCGGCATCGAGCAGGCCAGCAGTCTCGGGCGTCAGCGGCAGGGCGTTGATCACGATGTCGGCATCGGCCAGCGCCGCATGCAAGGGGCCGCTGCTGCGCTGCCACGGCGCTACCTGCAGGCCGGCGCCTTGCAGCACGCGGCCGATCTCGCGGCCGATGGCGCCCCAGCCCAGCACCCGCACGCGGCTGTGCACCGCGCCCATCGGGTGGCGTGTCCACTGCCGGGTCAGCTGCTGGGCGTCGTAGCGCGGCTGGCCGCGCAGGTGGCGCAGCACCATCGCGGCCACGTACTGGGCGATGCCCAGGGCCTGGCCGGGGTCGACCATGCGCGAGACCACCACGCCGGGCGCCAGGTCGGGCACCAGCAGCTTGTCCACACCCGCAGCCATGGCGAACACCCAGCGCAGGTTGGTGAGCTTTGCCGCCACGCCCGGAGCGAAGCGCCAGCCGATCGCCACCTCGAAGCTGGCCAGTGTGGCGTCGTCCAGGCTGCGGCTGTAAGGCAGCAGCTGCAGGTCGGGCGCCTGGGCGGCGATGGCGGCCACCAGCGGTGCGGCCATGGCGGCGTCGGCCGCAAGCAGGATGGGGGCGGTGGCAGTCATGGCGGAACAGTGTGGCGGCGGGGCCCGCACCGGCCTGTCATTCCGGTGACCGCGCTAGCATCGCAACCTGGCGTGCCGGCCTGGCGCGCCCCAACCCCAGGAGCAGCCATGGCCAAGAGTCAGCAACGCAGCAGCAAGGAAACCAAGAAGCCCAAGAAGGACGCCTCGACCTCCAAGCCGCTGTCGCCCGACGCGGTGTCGGCGCCGATCACCACGCAAGTGATGAAAAAGGGCAAGGAAGCCAAGCTGAAGTGATTCAGCCGCGCGGCTGGCGGGGCTCGTCGATGTCGACCATGTGCCACCAGCGGTTGCCGAACAACGCCCGCCGGTAGCCCAGCAGCCAGGGCTGGGCCATGTCGTTGTACATGCGGTGCACATGCTGCTTGTACGGTGCGTACACCGCCGACAGGCGCTTGGCCTCGCGGAACAGCGCCTCGCGCTCGGGGCCGTTGGGCAGCGCCGACATGCGGCTGTAGATGGCGTCGTAGGCCGGCAGCTTGAAGCGCGCCAGGTTGGCCGCGCCCGCCGACGGCCCGTACAGCCGCTCGAAGGCGCCCTGGCCGTCGAGCCGGCTGGCGCCCGAGCCGACCCGCCAGATCTGCAGCTTGCCGGCCTGCATCGCCTTCAGGTTCTCGGGCCACTTGGCGAAGGTGAATTCGACGTTGATGCCGATGGCCGCCATGTTCTTCTGCCACAGCTCGTCGAGCTGGCGCTCGAAGCTGTCGGGGAAGGTGCGGCGCACCAGCTTCAGCGGCTGGCCGTCGGGTTGCTCGCGCCAGCCGTCACCGTCGCGGTCCACATAGCCGTGCATGTCCAGCAGCGCACGCGCCTTGGCCGGGCTGAACTCGCCCATCTCGCTGCGGTAGGCCGGGTCGTAGCCGGTGGTGTGCGGCACCGCCGGTGACTGCGCGGGAATCGCCTGGCCGCGGCGCGCCAGGTTGATTTCGCGCGGGATGTCCACCGCCAGGTTCAGCGCCCGGCGCAGCGCCACCCTGGCCAGCGTGTAGCCGCCCACCACCGGGTCTTCCATGTTGTAGATGGTCAGCACGCCCTCGGGCCCCACCGTGCGGTAGCCGGTGATGCCCTGTCTGGCCAGGTTGGGCGCCACCTTGCCGCCGGGCAGGGCCACGTTGCTGAATTCCTCGGGCACGCGCTCGATGAAGTCTTGCTGCGCGTTCAGGAAGCTGAGCCAGCGCGGCTGGTTCTCCTCGATGATGCTGACGACCACCCGGTCGACCATCGGCAGGCGCCGGCCCCTGAAGCGTGCCAGCAGCGCCTGGCCCTCGGCATCGTCGGGCCCGGGCTCGGCGTCGTCTTCATAGACGCGGTGGCGGTAGCTGGGGCTGCGGTCGAACACCATTTCAGAGCTGCGGCGCCAGCGCGCCAGGAAAAAGGGGCCGGTGCCCACCGGGTGCTCGGCGATCTTGTCGCCGTAGAACTGCACCACCTCGCGCGCCACCGCGCCGTACAGGCCGTTGTCGGCCAGGTATTCGGTCAGCCGGGGGCGCGGCGCGTCCACCGTCAGCTGCAGGGTGTGGCGGTCCAGCGCCTGCAGGCCGGCGATGTCGGTGTCGTAGTCGAACGGGGTGCGCGTGTCGATGGCGCGCTGGCGCAGGGCGGCCAGGCCGGTGTAGCCCACCTCGGCGACCTCGCCCCAGGCGGGGCTCTTGTTGGCCGGGTCGGCAAAGCGCTTCAGGCTGTAGACATAGTCGGCCGCCATCAGCTCGCGCTTCTGCCCCTCGAAGGCCGGGTCGTCGGCAAAGAAGATGCCCGGCCGGATGCGGATGGTGAAGCGGCGGAAGTCGGCGCTGGCCTCGGGCAGCGCCAGCGCGGTGAGCGGCTTCACCCGCGCCGGGCGGGCCAGGTGGTCGTACTGCAGCAGCCCCTCGAACATGTGCGCGGTGCAGATGCGCGAGAACAGGTCGCTGATCTTGGCCGGGTCGAAGCCGGTCTCGGCCACGCGG
>JBBRVT010000271.1:0-6379 GCA_038246615.1 Burkholderiales bacterium | reverse complement strand
GGCCTCCACCGGGGTGCGGGTGAGCGGCGCATCCACCAGGCTGACGCCGGCGTCGGCGCACAGGGCGCGCAGGCGGGCGGTCGAATCAGGCTCGCTGGTCGAACAGTCGACGACCACCAGGCCGGGCTTTGCGCCGGCCAGCAGACCCTGCGCGCCGGTGACGAGCGCTTCGACCTGCGGCGAGCCGGTGACGCAGAGAAAGACGATCTCGCAGCGTGCCGCCAGGGCGGCCGGGCTGTCGGCCTGCAGCGCGCCGGCGGCCAGCAGGTCGGCCACGCGGGCGGTGTTGCGGTGCACTGTCAGGTGCAGGCTATGGCCGTGGGCAATCAGGTTCTTGGCCATGCCGTGGCCCATCAGGCCGGACGCGCCGATGAATCCGAGGGTGCTCATGTGTCGTGGTCTCCGAGGTGTGGCCGGCCGGTCGAGCGACCAGCCGGCGGGGCCGCCAGCCTACA
The DNA here is from genome assembly GCA_038246615.1 of Burkholderiales bacterium. Taxonomy (GTDB): domain Bacteria; phylum Pseudomonadota; class Gammaproteobacteria; order Burkholderiales; family Burkholderiaceae_C; genus Pseudaquabacterium. The sequence goes on along the minus strand of JBBRVT010000271.1, from coordinate 5,924 downwards.
GCACCCGGCCGAACCACCAGATGCTCAGCCCTGCGGCCAGCACCACCAGCGCGGCGCCGGCGGCGGCCAGCAGGGCGCTGATCTCGGTCTCCTTGGTTTCCACCACCAGCCGGCTGCTCAGGCCCTGGTAGACACCCTTCAAGTCTTCTGCGGTGCCGGCGTAGAAGTAGTTGGCGCGGGTGACGTTGGAGATGGCCTTGAGCGTCTCTTCGTCCAGCTTCACCCGCATGCTCCAGCCCTCGAAGCCGATGGTCTCGCCGGCCTTGGTGCCGATGCCCACGGTGAACACCTTGACGCCGCGCTCGGCCGCCATCTTGGCGGCCTCCAGCGGGTCGGGCCCGGTGGTGCGCTGGCCGTCGGTCAGCAGGATCACCGCTGCCGAGCTGTAGCTGCCCGGCTCCACCGGCACGAAGGGCTTCTTCTCCTTCTTCTCTTCCGGCGAAGCCGGCATCGCACGTGCGCCGGTGATCTGGCTCAGGTCGATGCCTTCATCGGGGAACAGCGTGGCCAGCGACAGGATCAGCCCCGAGCCGATGGCGGTGGCGCGCTGCATCTGGAAGCGGTCGATCGCCGCCACCACGTCTTCGCGGCTGACGGTGGGCGCCTGCACCACCGCTGCCGTGCCGGCAAAGCTGACCACGCCCACCCGCACCGTGCGCGGCAGCCCGGCGACGAAGGCCTTGGCGGCCTCTTGCGCGGCGACCATGCGGTTGGGTTTCACATCGGTGGCGCGCATGCTGCCCGACACATCCATCGCCAGGATGATGGTCTGGTCACGCGCCGGCAGCTTGAGCTTGACCACCGGCCGTGCGCTGGCCAGCAGCAGCAGCGCGATGGCGACCAGCAGCAGCAGCGGCGGCACATGGCGGCGCCAGCCCGGCCCGCTGCCCAGCGCCTGGCGCACGATGGCCACGCTGGCCAGGCGCACGCTGTTCTTCTTGCGCCGCGCCAGCAGGCGCAGGTAGATCAGCACCAGCAGCGGCAGCAGCAGCAGGGACCACAACCAGTCGGGCCACAGCAAGGTCATGTCGGTCTCTCTCGTCGGTCAGGCGGCAGCGGCCGCCAAGGGCGTGCGCAGCGCGGCCGGCATGCGGTGGCCGCTGCCGGCGCGGCCGCGCTGGCGGCGCAGCGCCACATAGCGCAGCAGCGCGGCCAGCAGGTCTTCGTCGGTGGCCAGTTCCAGCACATCGACCCCGGCGCTCTGCAACTGGTCGCGCAGCGCTTGCTCGTGCGCGGCAGCCATGGCTTCGAAGCGGTCACGGAAGCCGGCGTCCTGGGTGTCGACCAGCAATTGCTCGCCGGTCTCGGCGTCTTCCACCGTCAGCAGGCCGATGTCGGGCAGCGCCATCTCCAGCGGGTCGACCAGGCGCACTGCCAGCACCTCATGCCGGCGCGCCAGCCGGCCCAGTGGCGTGGCCCAGCCCGGCTCGCTGATGAAGTCGCTCACCACGAACAGCAGCGAGCGCCGGCGCACGATGCCCTCGGCCCGGCCCAGCAGGTCGGCCAGCTGGGTGGGGGCAGCCGCTGCGCCGCCTTTGCCACGCTTGCTGCGGGCTGCCGCCGCTGGCGGCTGGCGCATGCGGGCGACCAGCTGCAGCACCTGGCGCCGGCCCACGCCCGGCGGCAGCACCAGCAGGCGCTGGCGCACATCGGCTGCGCCGGGGTGGTACAGGATGGCGCCCACCCGGTTGCCGCGGCGGGTGAGCAGGCGCGCCAGCGCGGCCACGAAGCCCTCGCTCAGGCCCAGCTTGGTCTGCCCGTCGGAGCCGAAGTCCACGCTGCCCGACAGATCGAGCAGAAACCAGGCGGTCAGCTCGCGGTCTTCGGTGAACTGGCGCACATGCGGCACCTGCAGCCGGGCGGTGACGTTCCAGTCGATGTGGCGCACGTCGTCGGGGGGCTGGTATTCACGCAGGTCGGCCAGGTCGAGCCCGGCGCCGCGCCACAGGGTGCGGTAGTCGCCCTGCAGCAGGCCGTCGAGCCGGCGCAGCACTGTCCATTCCAGGCGGTGCAGCAGGGACTCGGCAGTCACGTCAGCCCCTCGGCCGACGGGTGCGTCGGCAGATCTCCCAGACGGGCTGGCGGGCCGGCTCTGGAGCGGCCCGGCGCTCGACCCGCTGGCGCTGTTGGGGGTGTCTGCCACGGCCGGTCAGCTCGACTGGTGCTGCAATGGCTTGTCGGGCAAGGGCAGCCTGGCCATCACCTTGGCGATCAGCGCATCCGCCGTCAGCCCCTCGGCCAGTGCCTCGTAGCTGAGCACCAGGCGGTGGCGCAGGCAGTCGGGTGCCAGGTCGCCCAGGTCTTCGGGCAGCACGTAGCCGCGCCCGCGCATGAAGGCCAGCGCACGCGCGGCTTCCACCAGCGCGATGCTGGCGCGCGGGCTGGCGCCGTAGCTGAGGTACTTGCCCAGCTCGGCCAGGCCGTGCTTGTCGGGCCGGCGGGTGGCGCCGACCAGCTTGACCGCATACTGGATCAGGCTGGGGTCGACGAACACCTGGCGGCAGGCCTGTTGCAGCTCGGCAAGCTGGCTGGTGCTGGCCACTGGAGAAGCCGCCAGCGGCGGGCCGATGACGCGCTCGACGATGACGAATTCTTCTTCGTCGCTGGGGTAGTCGACCAGCACCTTCATCATGAAGCGGTCGACCTGCGCCTCGGGCAGCGGGTAGGTGCCTTCGGTCTCGATCGGGTTCTGGGTGGCCATCACGATGAAAGGCGCGGGCACCTTGTGCGTCTCGCCGGCAATCGTCACCTGGCGCTCCTGCATCACCTCCAGCAGCGCGCTCTGCACCTTGGCCGGCGCGCGGTTGATCTCGTCGGCCAGCAGCAGGTTGGCGAACACCGGCCCCAAGCTGGTGCCGAACTCGCCCGTCTTCTGGTTGTAGATGCGCGTGCCCACCAGGTCGGCCGGCACCAGATCCGGTGTGAACTGGATGCGCTTGTAGCTGCCGCGCAGCGTGGCGGCCAGGGTGCGCACCGTCAGCGTCTTGGCCAGGCCGGGCACGCCTTCGACCAGCAGGTGGCCCTGGGCCAGCAGGGCGACCATCACCCGTTCGAGGAAGCGGTCCTGGCCGACGACGACGCGCTTCACCTCGTAGAGGATGCGCTCCATCAACTGGGCGGTTTCGGCGGGGACGGTGGCTGATTGGGTCATGGGGATGGCGGGGTGTCAGAAGGGCGGCAGGCCGGCGCCGGCGGAGGCGCTTTCGATGGGCACAGCAAAACCGATGCCGATGAAGGTGCGCTGGTCATTGGGGTTCATGATGGCGGTGACGATGCCCACCACATGGCCGTCCATGGTGACCAGCGGGCCACCCGAATTGCCCGGGTTGGCGGCGGCGTCGAACTGGATCAGGTTGGTGAGGATGCGTTTGCCTTCCGGCGAGCGGAACTCGCGTTTCAGCCCGGACACCACCCCCTGCGACGCCGACGGCCCGATGCCGAACGGGAAACCCACCGCCATCACCGCCTCGCCCGGCGCCAGGCCTGCGGTGGAGCGCATCGTGGCGGCGTGCAGGTCGTCGGGGATGGTCAGCGCCTGCAGCACCGCCAGGTCGTTCTCGGGCATCACGTTGACCACCCGGGCCTCGCTGATGCTGCCGTCGGCGAAGGTGACGGTGATCCTGGCCGCGCCCTGCACCACATGCAGGTTGGTGAGGATCAGGCCCTTGTCGACGATGACCACGCCGGTGCCCACGCTACGGCCGTCGTGCGGGTCGGTGTCCTCGCTGTCGGGTGCCGGCACCACCGGCTTGTCCGACTTGCCGGCGCCGGCGCCGTACTGGCCCGGGGCCGATGCGGCGGCCGGGGGGGGCTCGCCCACCACCCGCACCACCGACGGCAGGATGGCCTCGTAAGCGGCCAGGCCGGCAGCCTGCAGCGGCTCCTTGGCGATGGATTCGCGCAGCGCGGCGTCGATCTGGGCCAGGCCCGGTGGGCGCTGCACCTTGGCCGTCCAGGCCGGCCAGCCGGCTGCGACCATCGCCAGCACCAGACCGGCTGCCCACAGCCAACGCTCATGCCGCATCAAGCGCCGACGCAGGGTCGGTGTGGCGGGTTCGGCAGAGTCCGCCGGCGGGCTGCTGGCTGTGGCGGTGCTGGCCGGCGCGGCCGAGGTCGGCGCATGGCTGGCGGCGCGGGCGGGGGATCGGCTGTAAATCGAAGGGCGTGCCATCGTCACCGGTTTCCAGCAGCCATCGGCGGGCTGTTCACAAACACGGTATCACGGCCTGCCGGCGCCTGCATCGGCACGGAGATCCCGGCGCGCTGCTGCATCATCGCCGCATGCCGCCGGTCTGGATCGACACCCATTGCCACCTCGACGCGCCGGAGTTCGACCCCGACCGGCCCGCAGTGCTGGCGCGCGCGCAGGCCGCCGGCGTGGCGCTGCAGGTGCTGCCGGCGGTGATGGCGGCAAACTTCGACACCGTCCGCGCGCTGGCCCATGCCCATGGCCTGGCCTATGCGCTGGGCATCCACCCGCTGTACGTGGACCGCAGTGCCGACGACGACCTGGACCGCCTGGCCGATGCGCTGGCACGCCACCGCGGCGACCCGCGCCTGGTGGCCGTCGGCGAGATCGGCCTGGACCACGCTGTGCCCGGCCTCGACCTGGCGCGTGCCGAGCGCTTCTACCTGGCGCAGCTGAAGCTGGCGCGCGACGCCGGCCTGCCGGTGGTCCTGCATGTGCGGCGCTCTGCCGACGGGCTGCTCAAGGGCCTGCGGCGTTTTGCGGTGCCCGGCGGCATCGTGCATGCGTTCAATGCCAGCACGGCGCAGGCCGGGCTGTTCGTCGGCATGGGCCTGCGGCTGGGCTTCGGCGGCGCGATGACCTACGAGCGGGCGCTGCAGATCCGCCGCCTGGCCAGCACGCTGCCGGCCGCCAGCCTGGTGCTGGAGACCGACGCGCCCGACATCCCGCCGCACTGGCTGTACCGCAGCGCCGCGCAGCGCCAGGCCGGCGAAGCCACCGGCCGCAACGAGCCGGCCGAGCTGCCGCGCATCGCCGGCACGCTGGCCGGGTTGCGTGGCTGGTCGCTGGACCAAACGGCGGCCACCACCACCGCCAATGCACTGGCGGCGCTGCCACGGCTGGCAGCGCTGGCGCTGCCCCAGTGCATCAGCGGCTCCGCGGCGTGATCGGCGTCTCGGGCACCGGGTAGCCTGCGGCGCCGAAGGTGGCGACGATCGCCTTGTGGGTGTCGAAATACACCTGCCAGCAGTGGTCGTTGTGGGCGTAGGGCCGCACGCACAGCAGCGGGCCTTCGGGCGTGAAGCCGGTGATCTCGACATCGGGCGCCGGGCTGGCAGCGACGTTGGGGATCAGCACCACCGAGGCCGCAGCCGCGCGATGGCGTCCAGCGGGTCGACGCCGTTGGCCACCTTGGCCACGCAATCCACCCGGCGAAAGGGCAGGGTGGTGAAGTTCTGGATGCTCTCGGAGAACACCTTGTTGTTGTTGCCGACGATGGTCATCACTTGTCGGGCGCGATGATGGTGGTGCCGAACAGGCCCACCTCATGCACCGTGCCGGTGACGCCACCCGCCTGCACAAAGTCACCCACCTTGAACGGCCGCAGCACCTGCATGAACACGCCGGCGGCAAAATGGGTGAGCAGGCTGCCCCACGCCGTGCCGATGGCCAGGCCGGCGCCGGCCAGCAGCGCGGCAAAGCTGGTGGTCTTGACGCCGAAGATGTCGAGGATGGCCAGCACCAGCACCACAATCAGCACCACGCTGAAGATTGACCTCAGGTAGTTGGCCAGGGTGGCGTCCACCTTCTTGCCGCGCTCCAGCGCCATGCCCAGCGCGCGCAGCACCAGGCTGATCAGCCAGCGGCCCACAATCCAGGCGGCCAGCGCGCCCAGGATCTTCAGCCCGAAGTCCGCGCCCTGCGTGGTCAGAAATGTGGCGATGGTTTCGACGTT
>JBBRVT010000270.1:0-6439 GCA_038246615.1 Burkholderiales bacterium | reverse complement strand
TGTCCGAAGTCTCGATCCGCCGGCCCGTGCTCGCCACGGTGATGTCCCTGCTGATCGTGCTGATCGGCCTGGTCTCGTTCGACCGGCTGGCGGTGCGTGAGTACCCGCGCATCGACGAGCCGGTGGTCACGGTCAACACCCGGCTGCTCGGTGCCTCGTCCGAGGTGATCGAGTCGCAGGTGACCAAACCGCTGGAAGACTCCATCGCCGGCATCGAGGGCGTGGACATCCTGACCTCGATCTCGCGCGCCGAGCAGAGCCAGATCACGGTGCGCTTCAAACTGGAGAAAAACCCCGACAACGCCGCAGCCGATGTGCGCGACCGTGTCTCACGCGTGCGCGGGCGCCTGCCCGACGCGGTGGACGAGCCCATCATTGCCAAGGTCGAGGCCGACGCCACGCCCACCATCTGGCTGGCCTACACCAGCGACACCATGTCGCCGCTGGAGCTGACCGACCTGATCAACCGGGTGGTCAAGCCGCGCTTGCAGACCGTGCCCGGCGTGGCCGACATCCAGATGGGTGGCGACCGTGCCTATTCCATGCGCCTGTGGCTCGACCCCGACAAGCTGGCCGCCCACCGCTTGACGGTGCAGGACGTGGAAGACGCGCTGCGCCGGCAGAACCTGGAAGTGCCGGCCGGCCGCATCGAGAGCCAGCAGCGCGAGTTCAATGTCACCGCACGCACCGACCTCAACACCGTGGCGCAGTTTGCCGACATCGCACTGCGCAACAACAACGGCTACACCGTGCGCCTGCGCGACGTCGGCCGGGTGGAGGAGGCTGCGGCGAGCGAGCGATCGCGCGTGCGGCTCAATGGCGTGCCCTCGGTCAGTACCGGGGTGATCCGCAATGCCACCGCCAACCCGCTGGACGTGTCTGCCGGCGTGCGTGCGGTGTTGCCGCAGATCCAGCGTGACCTGCCGGCCTCGGTCACCGTGGTGCCGGCCAATGACAATTCGGTGTTCATCGACCGCTCGATCAAGTCGGTCTACACCACCGTGGCCGAGGCGGTGGTGCTGGTGGCGCTGGTGGTGTTCGTGTTCCTGCGCACGCTGCGGGCATCGATCATTCCGCTGGTCACCATCCCGGTCAGCCTGGTGGGCTCGTTTGCGCTGATCGCGCTGGCCGGCTTCACCATCAACACGCTCACCCTGCTGGCGCTGGTGCTGGCCATCGGCCTGGTGGTGGACGACGCCATCGTGGTGCTGGAGAACACCTTCCGCCACATCGAGGAGGGGCTCACGCCGTTCCAGGCGGCGATCAAGGGCATCCGCGAGATCAGTTTCGCGGTGGTGGCCATGACCCTGACCCTGGCAGCGGTGTTCGCGCCGCTGGCCTTCACGCCCGGGCGCACCGGCCGCTTGTTCGGCGAATTTGCGCTGACCTTGGCGGGTGCGGTGGTGGTGTCCGGCTTCGTCGCGCTGACGCTGACGCCGATGATGTGCAGCAAGCTGCTGCGTCACAACCCCACGCCCAACCGCTTCGACCGCGGCATGGAGCGCTTGCTGGTGGGCCTGACCGGCGGCTACCGCAGTGCCCTGGCCTGGGTGCTGGGCCAGCGCTGGATCGTGCTGCTGGTGATGGCGGTGTCGGCCGGCGCCACCTGGTGGCTCTACACCAACACCAAGTCGGAACTGGCACCGCTGGAAGACCGCGGCGTGATCATCATGCCGGTGCGGGCCCCGGACGGCGCCACGCTCGACTTCACCGCGCGCTACCTGGACGCCATCGACGCCATCGGCGCGCAATACCCCGAGTTCGACCGCCGCTTCATGTTCATGGGCGGCGGCCAGGTGTCACAGGGCACGGCCCTGTTCCGCACCGTCGACTGGAGCGAGCGCACCCGCACCACCCCCGAACTGGCGCGCGACCTGCTGCCCAAGGTGAGCGCACTGCCCGGCGTGAGCGCCTTTCCGATCACGCCTCCCAGCCTGGGCCAGGGCTTCCGCTCGCGGCCGCTGGAGTACGTGATCCAGACCAGCGACAGCTACGCCGACCTGTCGCGGGTGGCGCAGCAGATGCTGGCCGAGATGGCCAAAAACCCGGGCATCGTGCAGCCCGACACCGACCTGCAACTGAACAAGCCCGAGATCTTCGTCGAGGTCGACCGCAACCGCGCCGCCGACATGGGCGTGAGCGTGGACGCCGTGGCCCGCACGGTCGAAACCATGCTGGGCGGGCGCGCCGTCACCCGCTACAAGCGCGACGCCGACCAGTACGACGTGATCGTGCAGACCGAGAGCCGCGGCCGCACCGCGCCCGAGGACATCGAGCGGCTGTTCGTGCGCGGGCGCAACGACACCATGGTGCCGCTGGCGTCGCTGGTGACAGTGCGCGAGGCGGTGAGCCCGCGTGAACTGAACCACTTCAACCAGCGCCGCTCTGTCACCATCACGGCCAACCTGGCGCAGGGCTATTCGCTGGGCGAGGCACTGGCCTTCATGGACACGACGGCAGCCAAGCTGTTGCCGCAGGGTTACGTGACCGAACTCAACGGCGTGAGCCGGGAGTTCCGCGCCGCGTCGGGTGCGCTGGGCCTGGTGTTCGTGCTGGCGCTGCTGTTCATCTTCCTGGTGCTGGCGGCGCAGTTCGAGAGCTTCATCGACCCCTTCGTGATCCTGCTGGCGGTGCCGCTGTCGATGGTGGGCGCGTTGCTGGCGCTGAACCTGGCCGGCGGCACGCTCAATGTGTATTCGCAGATCGGCCTGATCACCCTGGTGGGCCTGATCAGCAAGCACGGCATCCTGATCGTCGAATTCAGCAACCAGCTGCGCCAGCAGGGCAAGTCGGTGACCGACGCGGTGCTCGACGCCGCCAGCCAGCGCCTGCGCCCGATCCTGATGACCACCGGCGCGATGGTGCTGGGTGCCTTGCCGCTGGCGCTGGCCAGCGGTGCCGGCGCCGAGAGCCGCCAGCAGATCGGCTGGGTGATCGTGGGCGGCATGAGCCTGGGCACCCTGTTGACCATCTTCGTGGTGCCCACGGTCTACACGCTGTTCGCACGCCGCAAGGTGCCGGGCGAGATCACCACTGCAGACACTGACACGCCAGCACCGGCCGCACACGGCCTTCCGCCCGCGCAGCCGGCCCGGGCGGGCCCGACCCAAAGCCCGACAGCCTCCTAGACCAGGCCCTGGAACGGGATCACGTCGACCAGATCCCCAGCCGCCACGTGGCCCTGGCCATGGTGCAGCAACACCATGCCGTTGGCCTGGCTCATGCTGCGCAGGATGCCCGAGCCCTGCGCACCGGTGATCTGCACCTGCCAGCGGCCGTCGGCCAGGGGCGTGACGATGCCGCGCTGGTACTCGGTGCGGCCCGGCTTCTTGCGCAGCGCCACGGCGCTGACCGCGCGCAGCAGCGGCAGCGGCTGCGGCGTGGCGCCGCTCATCGCCAGCAGCGCGTCGCGCACCAAGGCATAGAAGGTCACCATCACCGCCACCGGGTTGCCGGGCAGGCCGAACAGCATGGCCGACCTGGTGCCTATACGTCCGATCGCCATCGGCCGGCCCGGGCGCATCGCGATCTTCCAGAACAGCACCTCGCCCAGCGCCTTCATCACCTGCCTGGTGTGGTCCGCCTCGCCCACGCTGATGCCGCCCGAGGTGATCACCGCGTCGGCGCTGGCTGCGGCCTGGGTGAAGGCCTGGCGCAGCGCGGCGGGGTCGTCGCGCACCACGCCCATGTCGATCGGGTCGACGCCAAGGCGTTGCAGCATGCCCCACAGCGTGTAGCGGTTGCTGTCGTAGACGCAGCCGGCGTCCAGCGGCTCGCCGATCGAGCGAAGTTCATCCCCGGTCGAGAAGAAGGCCACCCGCAGCCGGCGGAACACCGGCACCTCGGCCTGGCCCAGCGAGGCCAGCAGGCCCAGGTCGGCCGGCGTGATGGTGCGGCCGGCGGCCAGTGCCACGGCGCCACGCGCCAGGTCTTCGCCGGCCAGGCGGCGGTTGTCACCGGCTGCCACCGTGCCCGCCGGGATGCAGATGCGGCCGTCGGGCGCGGCGCGGGTGAATTCCTGCGGCACGACGGTGTCCAGACCGGCGGGCATCACCGCGCCGGTCATGATGCGCACGCCATGGCCGGCCGCCACGGCGCTGCGGAACTGCGCGCCGGCGAAGGCGGTGCCGGCCACACCGATCAGGCTGTCGCCGTGGGCTGCCAGGTCGGCTGCGCGCAGCGCATAGCCATCCATCGCCGAGTTGTCATGCGAGGGCACATCGATCGGCGAGACGATGTCGCGCGCCAGCACCCGGCCCAGCGCGCTGCGCAGTGCCAGGCTTTCCACTGCCTGCACCCGCGGCACCAGCCGGGCGATGAATGCCTGCGCCTGCGCCACCGGCAGGGCGTCGGGGTCGTAGCCGGCCACCTGGGCGGCGATGTCGTCAAGGCTCGGCATGCTTGCTCCGGAATTCGACCAAGTGCACGCCATGGCGCCGGCTTCGCCGGGCCACTGGCGTGGCCCCCCGGGAGGGGGAGGCGGCCGCAGGCCGCAGCGGGAGTGGGCTGTGTCACCCGCCGATGTAGTGCATCTCGACCCGGCGCGCGCCGGTGGCGGGCGCAGGGGCCTGGCCGGCCCGCAGTTCGGAATAGCGGTCGTCCCGCCCGGCCCACACCGCAGCCAGCGCGCTGGTGATGTCGGCGTCGCTGGCACCGTTGCGCAGCAGCGCGCGCAGGTCATGCCCGCGGGTGGCGAACAGGCACAGGAACAGCTTGCCCTCGGTGGACAGGCGGGCGCGGTTGCAGTCGCGGCAGAAGGCCTGCGTCACGCTGCTGATCAGGCCCACCTCGCCGCCGCCGTCGGCATAGGCCCAGCGCGCGGCGGTTTCGCCCGGCACCGTCGGGTCGAGCGGCCGCAGCGGCGCATCGGCGAAGGCCGCCTGCAGCCGCTGCAGCACCTCGGCCGAGGGCAGCACCTCGTCCATGCGCCAGCCGTTGCTGGCACCCACGTCCATGTACTCGATGAAGCGCAGCACGATGCGGCCGTCGAAGTGCGTGCGGAAGAAACGCGCCATCGGCACGATCTCCTGGTCATTGGTGCCGCGCTTGACCACCATGTTGACCTTGATCGGCCCCAGGCCGGCAGCATGCGCGGCGGCGATGCCCGCCAGCACGTCGGCCACCGGGAAATCGACATCGTTCATGCGGCGGAAGACGGCATCGTCCAGCCCGTCCAGGCTGACGGTGACGCGCTGCAGGCCGGCCGCCTTCAACGCCGCAGCCTTGCGGGCCAGCACCGAGCCGTTGGTGGTCAGCGTGATGTCCAGCGGCGCGCCGTCCGGGGTGCGCAGCGCGGCCAGCATCGCGACCAGGGCGTCCAGGCCCTTGCGCAGCAGCGGCTCACCACCGGTCAGCCGGATCTTCTGCACGCCGTGCGCCACGAAGATGCGCGCCAGCCGGGTGATTTCTTCGAAGCTCAGCAGGCTGGTCTGCGGCAGGAACACATAGTCCCGGTCGAAGATCTCCTTGGGCATGCAGTAGCTGCAGCGGAAGTTGCAACGGTCGGTGACCGAGATGCGCAGGTCGCGCAGCGGCCGGCCCAGCGCGTCGGCCAGCAGGCCGGTGGCGGGGATGGCCTGCGCCGGGATGGCCGGCACCGCTGCGGCATAGCGCAGGTCGGCCAGCGGAATGACGGTTTCGCCCATGAGGCCGGATTGTGCCGCGCGGCGCCGGGCCGGCCCGCAGTGCGGGATCAGCGCGTAGTGGGCAGAGTCTGCTGGGGGGCCAGGCTCAGGTCGGCGCGGCGGGCACCGGTGAAGCGGCGCGCCCAGTAGGACTCGCGCATGTCTTCGATGCGCACCGCGCCGCCGGCACGCGGCGAATGGATGAACTTGTCGTCACCCACATAGATGCCCACGTGCGAGAAGGTGCGCCTCATGGTGTTGAAGAACACCAGGTCGCCGGGCTTGAGTTCGGCCCGGTGGATGTCCAGCAGGCCGGCGCTGGTGGCCTGCTCATCGGCGCGGCGCGGCAGCACCAGGCCGATGCTGTTCTCGAAGATGTGGCGGGTGAAGCCGCTGCAGTCGAAGCCCGATTGCTCGCTGCTGCCGCCCAGGCGGTAGGGCACGCCCAGAAAATTCATCGCCGTCATGACCAGATCGGACGCGGTGTCGCGCACCGAGTTGCGCATGGTCTCCACCAGCGCGGCCGAGCCCAGCGGGCGCAGCAGGCCGCGTTCGCCCAGCAGGTTCATGATCGGGTCGGTCAGCGCATTGGTGGCCGCTGCTGCCGGGGCGGCGGCAGTGGCATCGGGCACGGCATGCACCAGACTGCCGGCAGCAGCCAGGCAGGCAGCCGCCAGAGCGGCGCGCAGGTGGACGAGGGCACATGCAACTGGTGTCATCAGCCTCTAGGATACCACCCGGTTCGGGGGGGTGGTCGGGGCTGGTTGGTGTGCGGCAGCAGTCAGCATGTCGTCAGTGCCAGGCCGTGCAATGCC
>JBBRVT010000269.1:0-6467 GCA_038246615.1 Burkholderiales bacterium | reverse complement strand
GCGGTGTACGCCATCGGCCTGCTGGGCCTGCTGCACTTCTTCTGGATGCGTGCCGGCAAGAACGACTTCGGCGAATGGTCGGTCTATGCGGTGGTGGTGGCCCTGCTGTTGGGTTGGCGGGTGCGCCAGGCCTGGCGCAGGCGACGGATCACTCCACCTGCCTGCGGCGGCGCCGTAATAGCGCTGCCACTGCCGCGCCGCCCGCCAGCATGAGCGCCCAGCCGCCGGGCTCAGGCACCGCGCTCACCTCCACGCTGAAGCTGCCGGAGTTGTTGTACCAACCAAAACCGTCGTGAGACGCCAGGTACAGGCGTGTGGCACCCGTGGGCACGGTGAACTGCTGCGGCACGCCGCCGGCGGTTTGGCCATCGCCGATGAAGAACACCTGCTGCAATGCGGTTGCCAGGCTGGTGAAGTTGGTACCCAGGCCGTCCGCGCCGAAGTTGAGCGGCGCAGGCGCAGCGGCCAACAGGCTCGGCTGGTCAGTGCCCAGGAATACGCCCAGCAGTGCGTTGATCGGGGCGTTGATGCCGGAGATGCCGTTTTCGGCGCCGTTCTGCCAGATCGCGGTGCCATCGGGCGTGCCGCCGGCGCAGCCACCGCCGCAATGGTCAGTCTCGCCGGTGGCCACGAACTGCAGCAACTGCCCGGCGCTGATGGCAAATTCAGTGAAAAGCACCGGCGATTGTCCCGGCGCGGAGTCACCACCGCCAGCGGCCGTGCCGTCGGGCATGCCGGCCAGCTTGGGGTTGGCACTGCCGGGCACTGTGGTGGCTGCAGCAGATGCACCACAGGCCACGACCAGCGCTACAGCAACGAGAGACCGATCGAGCGTGTTCATGCGTGATACCCCCACCAAATCCGACGATTGAAACCGGCACAGCAGCGGGTTGGACACCCCCTGGTTGAGGGGCTCGGGCCACCGAATTGCTACTGCATGTGACTGGGCAGCCACAGCGCCAGTTGCGGGAACTCCAGCACGATCACCAGCGCCAGGATCAGCATCAGCACGAACAGCCACACGCCGCGGAAGATCTGCTTCAGGCCGACGCCGTCGAGCAGCGCGTTCAGCACGAACAGGTTCATGCCCACCGGCGGCGAGATCAGGCCGATCTGCACCACGAAGACGATCAGCACGCCGAACCAGACCGGATCGAAGCCCAGCGCGGTGACGATGGGGAAGAACACCGGGATGGTGAGCAGCACCATCGACAGCTCTTCCATGATGGTGCCCAGCAGCACGTAGATCAGCATCATCGCGCCCACCACCATCACCGGCGACAGGCCCAGGTGGGTGATCCAGTCGCGCAGGTCACCGGGCATGCTGGTGAAGTTGATGAAGTTGCTGAACATCATCGCGGCGATCAGGATGGTGAACAGCATCGCCGTGGTGCGGGCGCTTTCCACCAGCACCTGCAGCAGCACCTTCGGCGGCAGCGCCCCGCGTGCCAGCGCGAAGAAGAACGCGCCGGCTGCACCGATGCCGGCACCCTCGGTGGCGGTGAACACACCGCCATAGATGCCGCCCAGCACCACCACCACCAGCACCAGCACGCCCCAGATGCCGCGCACCGCAGCCCGGCGCTGCGGCCAGGTGGCGCGCTGGCCGGCCGGGCCGGCTGATGGATCACGCCAGGTGATCCAGGCCACGCCGGCCATCAGCAGGGCCGCGGTCAGCAGCCCGGGGATGATGCCGGCGGCAAACAGCTTGCCGATGCTGGTTTCGGTGACGATGCCGTAGATCACCAAGATGGTCGACGGCGGGATCATGATGCCCAGCGTGCCGCCGGCGGCGATGACGCCGGTCGACAGGTAGTCGCTGTAGCCCAGCTTCTTCATCGACGGGTAGGCCACCTTGCTCATCGTGGCCGCAGTGGCAATCGACGAGCCGCAGATGGCGCCGAAGCCGGCGCAGGCCAGCACCGTGGCATGCGCCAGGCCGCCACGCAGATGGCCGATGAAGGCATAGGCGGCGCGGAACAGCTCATGCGCCAGCCCGGCCTTGGCCACGAAGTTGCCCATCAGGATGAACAGCGGCACCACGCTCAGGGTGTAGGCGAAGCCGGTGTCGTAGACAACCTGCGCTGCCGATGCCGCTGTGGGGCCCCAGCCGCGCAGCAGGCCGAGCGCCACGAAGCCGACGAAGCCCATCGCGAAGGCCAGCGGCACCCGCAGCAGCGCCAGCAGGAAGACGGCACCGAAGCCCAGCAGCGCTTCGGTCATGTCAGCCCCCTGGAGGGCAGCTCGGGAGTCTCAGCCACGCCGATGCGGTGGGTATGGCTGGGGCGCCGCATCAGCAGCAGGTGCACCAGGGCGGTGACGCCGCACAGCACCGCCATCAGCTGCACGAACGGGCCCAGCGGCAGTTTCAGCTGGGCGGTGGTGTCGCCATAGCTGGCCATCTGCGCGGCCTTGTCCCACATCAGCCAGGCCAGGCCGCCCAGGGCCGCTGCGCAACACAGGTCGACGGCTGCCTGCTGCAGGCGGCGCAGCCAGGGCGGCGTGATGGCGTCGAACGAGTCGAACACCACATGCTCGCCGTGCAGCGACACCAGCGGCAGCGCCGCGAAGATCACCACCACCATCAGGATCTCGGTCAGCTCGAGCGAGCCGGAGATCGAGTGGTTGAGCAACTTGCGCCCGAGCACGTCGGCGAGGGTCAGCGCCATGATGGCAAACAGCGCCACGGCGGCCAGCAGGCCGCACAGGCCGTCGAGCGCGCGCCTCACTTCTGCAGCTTGGCGACTTCAGCGCGGTAGTCGGCCAGCACCTTCTTGGCGTCCTTCAGGCCCTTGGCCTCGGCGGCCTTGGCCCAGGTGTCTTCCAGGCCGGCAGTCTTGGTCTTGACGGCACCGACGAAGGTGGCGTCAGCCTTGGTGAACTGCACGCCGGCGGCCTGCATGAAGGCCAGCCCGCGGCGGTCGACCTTGTCCCAGCCGCGGCCCAGCATGCGTGCAGCGAACTCACCGGACATCTCGTCGACGATCTTCTTCACGTCGGGCGGCAGGCCGTCGTACTTGGCCTGGTTCATCATGAAGACGAAGCTGGTGTTGTACAGGCCGCCCGGGAAGGTGGTGGCGTGCTTGATGACCTTGTCGATCTTGAAGCTCTCCACAGATTCGGCCGGGAACAACGTGCCGTCCATCACCCCGGTGGACAGCAGTTCATAGCTCTCGGGCGCCGGCTTGAGGGTGACGTTCATGCCCAGGTTCTTGGCGATCTCGTTGACCATGCCGCCGCCGACGCGGAACTTCATGCCGGTCAGGTCGTCGGCCTTGGCGACCGTCTTCTTGGTGTTGAGCACCATGCCCGGGCCGTGGGTGAACACCGCCAGCACCTTCACGCCCTTGTGCTCCTCGGCGAAGGCCGGGTACTTGGCGTACATGCGCTGGAAGGCCACCGACGTGGCCTCGGCCGAATCGCCCATGAACGGAAACTCGACCATCTGCGGCATCACGAAGCGGCCCGGCGTGTAGCCGTGCACCGTGAACGAGAGGTCGACCAGGCCGTTGCGCACCGCATCGAAGGTGCCGGGCGGGGCAGTGACGGCGCGTGGCAGCGCATTGCACTTGATCTTGCCGGCGGCCTTCTGCGCCAGCATCTCGCACCATTCGATCTGGCCGGTGGTCAGGGTGTGGGCTGGGGGAACCCAGGACGACAACGTCAGCACCGTCTGCGCGGCCACCGGCAGCGAAGTCAGTGCACCCAGGGAGGCAACAGCGGTAGCCAGCAGGCTGGCGCGGGGGAACAAGGCCATGGTGGATCTCCAGAGTGTGGCGTGGGCCGGCACCGCGCCGCCCGGCGAATGAGCAAATGCTGCCGCAGTCGCCGGCGCGGCGACATTGCAGAAAACGCGGCCCGCAGCCCGAGTGTCGCAGGCACACCACGGCCGCCCAAGGCCACCCGCGACCATCAACGGCCACCCACGGCCATCCCCGGCCAACCTGCCGTGCGTTGCATCACGAACAGCCGCCAGGCCAACCCCGCGCCCGTGGGGGTCGGGCCGCCCGACCCCGTGGCCCGGGGGGCCGCAGCCGGTGGGTGCCGGCCTAGGATGGCCCGCAACCACCCAGGATGAGCGCCATGAACTCCACGCTGCAGCATCGCCTGACCGCCATGCACCACCCGGTCGGCCTGTCTGCCGACGGCGCTGCCCTGGGCGACGGTGTCGCGCGCGACGCACTGCGCCAGGCCATGCGCCAGCTCAGCGATGCCGAGTTGGTCGAAGGCAGCCACCGCGCCGCAGCGATGTGCCAGGCGCTGACCGAGGCGGCGCGCGCGCTGGCCGGCCTGCATGCCTACGGCCCGGCCGAGAGCCATCTGGCCCAGGCCCTGCGCTGGGCGGTGCTGATGGGTGGGCATGACCTCGGCGCCGACCTGCATTGCGCCTGGGCCGAGGTGGCGACCAATGCCGCCGACCTGACCGCGGCCCAGGGCGAGCGGGCCTGCAGCCGCGCCGCCCGCGACCGCGCCCGTGACCACGCCTTCGAGGCCGCGCGCCTCGCCAGCCTGGCCACCGACCCGAACTGGGAGATCCGGGTGCTGCTGCGTGCCAGCGACGTGCTCGACCGCTGCGGCGACCACGACGACTCGGTGCTGCTGCAGCAGCGCGCGCTGGTGTTGATGGACCTGGGCCAGGCCGGTCTGCCGGCCGAGTGCGCTCCCGACGCCGGCCCCTCGATGGACGCTGGCGCGGTCACGGCACCCAGCGCCTTGATGTGAACTGCGGCGCGCCGGGGCCATGCCCGGTGCGCCGACCACTGCCGCACAATGCCGTCGCGTGCGCGGGAAGTCTGCCGCACAGACACCCGAGCCATTCCATGCAGCGCACCATCTTCACCACGCCCGGTGTCAACACCTTGTTGCGCGCTTTCTCGCGCTGGTTTCTGCGCCGTACCGGCTGGCAGCTGGCCGGCAGCCTGCCCGCCGCCAACCCCAAGTGCGTGCTGATCGCCGCACCGCACACCAGCAACTGGGACCTGCCCTACACGCTGATGGTGGCGTTTGCGCTGGAGATCAACATCCACTGGATGGGCAAGGCGCAGATATTCCGCTGGCCCTTCGGCGCGCTGATGCGCTGGCTGGGCGGCATCGCGGTCGACCGTTCGCAAAGCACCAACCTGGTTGCCGCGTCGGCGCAGGCGCTGCGCCAGGCCGACGGCCAGCTCTGCCTGGTGGTGCCGCCCGAGGGCACGCGCAGCCAGACCCGGCACTGGAAGACCGGCTTCTACTGGATCGCCCACCAGGCCGGCGTGCCGATCGTGATGGCCTACATGGACTACCCGCGCAAGCTGAGCGGCCTGGGCCCGATGTTCCAGCCCACCGGCGACATCGCCGCCGACATGGTCGAGATCAAGGCCTACTACGCCCAGTACCGGGGCAAGAACAGCCAGCAGTTCGCTGCCGACTGATTGCCACCGGGCGCGGATCAGCGCAAGAGATCGAGCAGTGTGCGCGCCACCACCTTGGTGGCGCGGCGCAGGTCGTCCAGCACCAGGTGCTCGTCGGCGCGCTTGGCGTTGCTTTCCAGCACGGTGCGCGGGCCGGCACCGTAGATGGCCGCCGGGATGCCGTGGGCACCGAACAGGCGCACATCGGTGTACAGCGGCGTGCCCGAGGTGGGGATGGGCTCGCCGAAGACCGCCTCGCCGTGCCGCTGCAGAGCCTGCACCAGCGGCGCATTGGCCGGGTTGGCCTGCAGGGAGTCGGCCAGCAGCAAGCGCTGGATATCCACCCGGATGCCGGGGCAGCCGGCCGCCGCCTCGGCGATCACGCGGCGCACATCGGCTTCCACCTCGGCCGGGTGCTCCTCCGGGATCATGCGGCGGTCGAGCTTGAACACCACCTTGCCGGGCACCACGTTGGTGTTGGTGCCGCCCTCGATGCGGCCCACGTTCAGGTACGGGTGGCTGATGCCGGCCACCTGCGAGGTGATGGACTTGTAGCGCTGGTTCTGCGCGTACAGCGCATTCAGGATGGCCACCGCGCCCTGCAGCGCATCGACGCCGGTGTCCGGGATGGCAGCATGGGCCATCTTGCCGTGCACGGTGACGGCCATCTGCAGGCAGCCGTTGTGGGCGGTGACCACCTGGTAGCCGAAGCCGGCCGCCAGCAGGTAATCCGGCTTGGTGAGGCCCTGGGCCAGCAGCCAGCCGGGGCCGAGCTCACCGCCGAACTCCTCGTCATAGGTGAAGATCAGCTCCACGCCGCCCTTGAGTTCGACAGCCGGGCGACCGCCCGGCTGGGGTGCAGCCAGCGATTCGAGTGCCCGCAACGCAAAGGTGTAGCTGGCGAAGTCGCTCTTGCTGACTGCCGACGCGCGGCCATAGAGCTTGCCATCCACCACGGCGCCGCCGTACGGGTCCTGCGTCCAGCCTTCGCCGGGCGGCACCACGTCGCCATGGGCGTTCAGGCCGATCACCGGGCCCCCCGCGCCATAGCGCCGGCGCACGATCAGGTTGGTGATC
>JBBRVT010000268.1:0-6479 GCA_038246615.1 Burkholderiales bacterium | reverse complement strand
TTGGCGCCCAGCGCGTTGACCAGGCGCAGCCACTCACGCCAGCCGGCCTGCGGCTCGTTCAAGTCCAGCAACCGGCGCTGGAACTGCGGGCCGCCCAGCACCTGGAGCAGGAAGAACAAACCGCCGTGGTTGCTGAGGAAGTTCTGTATGCGGGTTGGGTCATCGGTGCTGTCGGGTGACGCCGTCAGCTTGGTGGCCCTGGGCGCCGATGCCTGGGCCTGCATTGCCGCCGCAGCAGGGCCGGTCTGCAGGTGCTCGGCGCCAGCCGGCGCGGCCTCGGCATGCCGCGCCGGGCCGGTTGCAGACCCGGTGGCGCCGGCCATGTCGTCGCCCCCGGCAGCAGCGGCGGTGCCTGGTGGCTTGTCCACCCACCAGGCTTGGACTGCTGGCGCTGGCGGGGTCGACGGCATCGCTGCAGGTGGCCAGGTTTCCGGCATCACCGGCAACCCCGGCAACACTGGCAACTGGTGCAACACCGGCGCCACCAGGTCGACGGCCAGTTGCCGCAGCAGCGGCGCGGCGTCCCCGCTGTTCAGCCAGGCGGGTGCGTGCTGCCACAACAGCAGCAGTGCCGCCAGGCGCACACGCGCTTCGCTGGGGTCCAGCCCCGCCAGCACCTGCCGGGCCTCGGCCATGGTGGGGCTGGCCGACACCGCCGGGTTGCCGGTGGTGGAGGCGGCCATGACCGCCCTGCCAGCCTGGCTCGCCTGGGCCAGGCTGCGGCCCCAGCCCCAGCCCGACGCCGCCGCCACCGTGGACAGCACCTGCTGCGCGCCTGCGGCACCCAGCGCCCGCCAGAGCGCGGCCCCACCGCGGCCCGGCGCGGCGCGCCGCAGCAGCTGCCAGACCGTGGGCAGCGCCAGCGGCACCTGGCACAGCAGCGCTGCCACGGCGTCGGCCGGCGGTGCCGCGGTGTCACGCAGCAGCTGGTGCAGCTGCCAGGCCACGTAGTCGGCCCGGCTGGCAAAGCGCAGCGCTGGAGCGTGGTCGGCGCCGGGGCCCCAGGGTGTTTCGGCATGCGCGGCGAGCGCGCGCGCCCCGGCCGCCGCAGCATCGCCCAGCCTGTCGGCGCGGCCCTGCACCCGCAGGCGGCGCAGCAGCAGCACCTCGTCGCCGCCGGTGATCGGCCAGGCCGCCGATGGCCAGGCGGCGGCCAGGTTCTGGCGCGCCTGCTGCAGCGCGGCTTGGCGCCCGCGCAGGTGCAGGCGTTGCACCAGCACGTCGGTGGGCTCGGGTGGTGCGCCGCGCATGGTGTGGGCCTTGGTGGTGTGCAGGCGCTGACAGTTGCTGAGGTCAGTTGCTGAGTTCAGTCGCTGAGTTCAGTCGCTCAGGTCAGCCGCTTGGGTTAGTCGCTCAGGTCAGCCGCTTGGTTCAGCCGCGTGTTTCAGCTGCTCAAGCTGGCCGCAGCAGGCCGCTGACCTGCAACGCCGTGCTGAGCGGCGCGGCGCTGTCGTACACCGCCGTGATCCTGGCCACGCTGCCGCCTTCGTCGTGGTCGTCCACCCGCAGCAGGGCGATCACCCGCTGCTGGGCATCGAACAGCTGCAGCATGGCGCCGGGCAGCGGCTCGCGGTTGAGCTGCAGCCGCATCAACGCGCCCGGTGCAAAGCGCTGCGGCAGGCTCTTCACCCGGCCCTGCAGCATCTGCTGTGGATCGTCGGTGGCAGCCAGCACCAGGCAGGCACGCACGAAGTTGCGCATCGCCGTCCGCGCCGCGCCCGAAGCATCGGCATCGAGCTGGGCAAACCACCAGGCCACCAGCTCGACCAGGGTGCGGGTGGCGTTGAAGTCGGCATCCTCGGCCAGCGCCAGGCCGGGCCAGCGCCCGGGCTGGTCGACCGGCAGGCGGTCGGCATCGGCGGTATTGCCCCAATCCAGCCGCAGCGATGGCGCCACGCCGCGCAGCCGCGCCAGCAGGCAGCCGGCAGCTGCCTGCAGCCGGCCCAGCAGGGCCTGGGCGGGCTGGCGCAGCGCAGGCAGCGGGCTGGCCAGCAAGTCTTCCAGTGCCAGGATCCTGCGGCCCTGCTGTTGCAGCGGCACCAGGGCGCTGGCGTTGAAGGGCCGCTGCAGCACCTCGCGCACCGCATCGTTGTTGCCCTGGGCCAGCATGGCCAGCGCGGGCAGGCGCTGCAGGCTGGCGGCCAGCGGCTGGGCCACGCGCCACTGCAGTTTTTGCTGGCGCAGCGCTACCAGGGTGGCCAGCGGCTCGCGGCCGGGCAGCAGCGGGGTGATGGCGTCCAGCACGGCCCAGTCGGCCACCGGGATGTCGAGCACCGTATCAAGAAACGGCTGCAGCGCCGGGGCCACAGGCACCGGATCGGCCGGGCAGCCGGGCACGATGTCGTCGACACGCGCGGCGCGCAGTTGCAGCGGGTCGGCCAGGGTGACCGACACCGGCGTCTCGCGCACCTTCACCGCATACAGGCCCTGGTGGCTGCGCAGCACGCGTGCACGCTCGGCGTGGCGCTGCTCCACCTGGCGCCAGTGCTCGTCCAGCAGGCGCTGGGCCACCGCGTAGTCGTCCAGCGCTTCGGCGCGGGCGCGCTCACGCTGGTCGAGCACACCACCCTCGCTGCCCAGGCGCTGCTGCAGGTCGGCCGCCGCCTCCTGGCGCTGGGCCAGCAGCTGTTGCTTGCTGCGGCGCAGGTTGCTCAGCGCCGTGCGCAGGTGCTCCATGGTGCGCAGGTCGTCGGTGAGTGCCGCGCCGGTGGCAAACAGCGCCGATTGCTCGTTGTGCCGCACCGTGCTGCCGGTCACAAAATCATTGGTGTTGGGCAGCGTGGTGGCAAAGCTGGGTTTGAAATTGGCCGCCGCATCCAGCAATTCAGGCACGTTGGCGCGCCGTTCGCCGTCCGTGGTGTTGGCCAGCAGAAACTGCTGGATGCGGTCGATCAGCGAGCGGGTGCCCACGCCGGCTGGCGCCTGCAGGCCGAACTGGCGCAATTGCAGCAGCGACTGGCGGGCGTTGACAAACACCGCGCTGAACGGCTCCACCCGCTGCAGCGTCAGCGATGGTGTGTTGAACACCGGGTCGAACACCGGCCGGTCCAGTGGCTTGATGAAGCTGGCGATGCCCACCATGCTGGTGTTGTTGGCGAGCAATGCCCCTGAACCGATCAGCGTCTCCAGCTTGCTGCCGACAGCCAGGGCCTGGATGGCACCGCTGCCATCCAAGGCGCGCGCAGGGGTGCTGATGCCGTTGCTGATGGTGGCTTGCTGGCTGCCGATCAGGGTCTTGTTGAAGAGGGTTGCCATGCCTTGACTCCGGTGCTCAGACCACTGCAGCAGCGCTGAATTTCAACTGGCTGACCCAGCGCAACGTCTGTGCGCCGCTGCCGTCACCCGGCGCACCGCCGGCCAGCGCACTGAACGAGGCGCTGAGCGCATCGAACTGCTGGCGCTGCAGGCCCAGGTAGTCGTTCGCCTCGTTGAGCAGCTTGAAGCTCTCTTCCAGCGCGCGCTCGAGTTGCTGGATGGCGTCGCGCTCGGTGTCTAGCCGGGCCAGCAGGCTCAGGTCGGGCCAATCGGTGATGGGCACGGTTGCATGGCCAGCGGGGCCGGGGTAGGGCTGCAGCAGGTGGCTGGCATAGGGCTCGGGCAGTGGCGCGGCGCTGCCGTCGGCATTGACGGGCATCAGCGCGCGGCGCCGTTCCAGCAGCCGCGTGCGCACCGCATCGGGCTCGGGTGGTGCTGTGTTGCTGAAGGCCGGTGCCTGTGCGGCGGCCAGCGACGCGTTGCTGGCGCGGTCGTACAGCCGCTGCCACTGCAGCCGCCAGTCCAGGTAGGCCAGACGCGCTGCGCGGCCCAGCCGGAACAGCCGCTCTTCGAGTGCCATGTCTCGCGCTGGCAGGTCCAGCAGGTCGGGCCGGTAGTCCGGATCGGCCACCGCCAGCAGCAGGCGCATGCGGCCGCGTGCGCCGGGTTGCAGCGCGATGCTGCCGCGGCCCAGCTCGCTGGCCAGCACGCCGCTGACGGCGCTGGCCGGCACCGGTGCCAGCTCCACCTGCAGATCCGCCGGAACAAAGCCCAACCGGGGCTGGGCTGCCGCAGGGTCGGGCAGCAGGCCGGCTGGCAAGGGTGTGGCCGCCGGCAGGTGGTCGATGCCCAGCAGCACATCCAGCGTGGCCGGCAGTGGCGGGGCTTGCAGCTGCGCCGTCGCCTGCTGCCAGTCACGCAGCACCTGCAGCGTGTGGGTGCGCAGCGCTTGCGCGCCGCTGTCGGCGATGGCCAGCCAGCGGCCGGCCAGCGGGTCGATCCACACCGGCAGACCGGCCTGCAGGTTCACCAGTGCCAGGGCCACGGTGTAGCCATCGGACGCGTAGGGTGACTGTTGGGCAAAGCGGGCCAGCATGCGGTTGGCGGCGCGCGCCCGAGGCCACCCCAGCCAGCGTGGACTGGCCGGTGCCGGCTGCAGGCCCAGCAGGCTGACGGTCTCGAGGTAGGCCTCGCGCAGCGGGTCGGGCTCGGTGCGGTTGGCAGCCTCGTCGGGGCTGGCATCGTCGATGGCCTCGACGCCGCTGCGCAGCGTGATCAGGTAGAAGCCATCCCGCAGCGGCGTGCCCGCTGCCAGATCGGCGTCGCGGGTGGCCTGGGCCGCCAGGTCGGGCCAGGACTGCTGCAGCGCCTGCGACAGCCGCACCAGCGTGCCATTGCCGGCCACGCCCAGGCCGGGCTGCAGGTTCAGGCGCAGGTCGGGGCCCGCGCCTTCGGCCTGCAGCTCCAGGCCCTGCACGATGCCCGGGCCCAGCGCGGCCAGCAAGGGCTGCACACGGTCGTCCACATAGGCCTGCAGACGCTCGAAGTCGCGCTCGCCCAGCGCGCGGCCGGCAAACAGGTTCAGGCGCCGCGGGTCACCGGGGCGGGCTTGGGGGCTGTGCAGCCGGATCGGGGTGTCCATGGTGGCGCCTCCTCTTGATCAGCCGGCCAGCTCGCGCCAGCGCTTGACCAGGTCATCACCGAGCTCGAAATCACCGCCGAGCTCGGCCATGGCCCGGGCCAGGGGCTGCTTGTTGCGCACCCGGTCTTGCAGCAGGGGTTCCAGCTTGAGCAGGGCGGCGGGTTGGGTGGCCACCTGCAGCAGGCTGTCCCACAGCAGGGCGTCGTTGATGGCTGGCGACACGGCCAGCAGCCGCACCACCGCGAGCCGCAGCGCCGGGTCTTTGCCCACTGTCTTGTCCAGCTGGGTGGCGGCACCTCTGTCGCCGCCGCGCAGCAGCGCCAGCAGCGGCAGGCTCAGTTCCTTGCCCAGGTCGACGTCCAGCGCGGTGCCGGCCTCCAGGCGCTTGAGCTGCACGACGGCGTCGTCGTACTCTCCGCGCAGCTGGGTGGCGCGTGCGCTCAGCGTGGCCAACTCGCTGGTGCGGGCTTGCAGGTCGGTGCGCGCGCGGGCCAGGTCGGCATCCTGCTGCGTGACGCGGGCCAGCGCTTCGTCCAGCGCCGTGCCGTTGTCGCCGGTGGCATCGCGGGCCTTGGCCAGGGCCTCGGCCAGCTCGGCGTTCTGGGCAGTCAGCGCGCGCACCTGGCCGTCAGCCTCGCTGCGCTGCACCTCGGCCGAATCCAGCTTGGCTGTCAGCTCGGCCAGCCCTGTGCGGGCAGCGTCCAGCTCGGCGGTGAGCGCCTCGACCTGTGCGCGCAGTGCATCGGGGTTGCCGTCGCTGCTGGCCAGCTGCGATTTGAGTTTCTCGATCAGCCTGGTCGAGGCTTCCACCTCGGCCTTGAGCCCGTCGATCTGCGCGGCCATGGCCGCCTGTGCGGTGGCCAGGATGGCGGCGTTGCGCTCCCCGCTGGCCAGGCGCTCGAGCTCGGCCCGGGCGGTGGCCAGTTGGGCCTGCAGCGCGGCCACGCTGGCCAGTGCGTCGGCCAGGCGGCCGTCACCGCCGGCGGCCAGTGCTTCCCGCTGCTTTTCGATGGTGGCTTCCAGCGTCTTGATCTGCGCCAGCGCGGCGTCGCGGGCACGCTGCTGGGCGAGCAGCGCACGTTCGCCGCGCTCCACCTGCTCGACGGCGGTGTCGAGTTCGGCCTCCAGCGCCGCCGTGTCGGGTGGCAGGCCTTCGCCCAGAGGTGGCAGGCGCGCGCCGGCGGCCAGCACCAGGGCGCTGACGCCGGTCTCGGCCGCCCGCGGCGGGCGGCGCACGTAGACCAGTTCATCGGGCACGGCCTCGGCCCAGATCGCGGCCCAGACCTTGTCGTCGCTGTCGACCCGGTGCACCGGCTGCAGCGGGGTGATGCGCAGTGCCAGCCGGTCCAGCCGGGCCAGCTTGCCGCGCCGGTCGGCCGGGGCCGCTTCGGGCGGAGCTTCCAGCTGGCGGGCGCGCACCGCATAGGCGTTGTCGGGCAGGGGCACCAGCACCATCAGGTCGATGTCGGCGTCTTGCTGCAGGTCGATCGGGGCCAGCAACTCGGCATCGGCCAGCAGCGCCGGCAGGTCGCTGCGGCGCACCGGGGCGATGCTCACCTCCCAGGCTTCTGGGAAGAAGCGC
>JBBRVT010000267.1:0-6482 GCA_038246615.1 Burkholderiales bacterium | reverse complement strand
AGCTCACGCCGCCGCTGGCGGTGCTGCAGGGCAAGGGCTTCCGCGTGGCGCTGGTGACCGACGGGCGCATGAGCGGGGCGTCCGGCAAGGTGCCTGCGGCCATCCATGCCAGCCCCGAGGCGCTGGCCGGTGGACCGCTGGCCCGCTTGCAGGATGGCGACCTGGTTCGCCTGGATGCCAACGCCGGCACGCTGTCCGCGCTGGTCGACCCGGCTGAATGGGCGGCGCGCCCGCTGGCCACGCTGGGTACCGACGAGACCGAGGAGAACGCCCACGGTCTGGGCCGCGAGTTGTTCGGCGGCATGCGCCGCACGGTGCGCAGCGCCGAAGAGGGCGCCATCACCTGGCTGTGAGCGGCGCCTGACCACCCGAACGACATCCGCCACTGGACGCTCCATGACCGACACCCTGCACCTGGCCAGCCATGGCCCCGTCATCCCCGTCATCGTCTTGCAGCGTCTGCAAGACGCGGTGCCGCTGGCCGAGGCTCTGCTGGCCGGCGGTGTGAAGGTGCTGGAGGTGACGATGCGCACACCAGTGGCGCTGCAGTGCATCGAGGCCATCGCCAAGGCCCTGCCCGAGGCGGTGGTCGGCGCCGGCACCATCCGCTCGGCAGCCGACGCGCAAGCTGCGCTGGACGCCGGCAGCCGCTTCGCGGTGAGCCCTGGCTACACCAGTGAGGTGGGTGCCGCCTGCCGCCGCATCGGCCTGCCCTTGCTGCCCGGCGTGGCCACCGCCAGCGAGGTGATGGCGGCGCAGGCCGACGGCCTGTCGTTCCTGAAGTTCTTTCCGGCGGCGCAGGCCGGCGGCATCCCGATGCTCAAGGCGCTGGGCGGCCCGTTCCCCGACGTGGTGTTCTGCCCCACCGGCGGCATCAGCCTGGAGACGGCGCCGCAGTTCCTGGCGCTGCCGAACGTGAAGGTCTGCGGTGGTTCCTGGCTGACACCGGCCGACGCGGTGGCCGCCGGCGACTGGGCGCGCATCACCCGGCTGGCGCGCGAGGCGCAGGCGCTGCGGGCCTGAACCTGCGCTGGCGCGGCAGCGCGGCCATCAGAGATTGCGGCGCTCGATCAGTTCGATCTTGTAGCCGTCCGGGTCGGTGACGAAGGCGATCACCGTGGTGCCGCCCTTCACCGGCCCGGGCTCGCGGGTGATGGCGCCCCCCAGTGCAGCCGCCTTGTCGCGCAGGGTGGCGCAGGTGGCCGCGATGTCGGGCACGCCGATGGCAATGTGGCCGTAGGCGGTGCCCAGCTCATACCGGTCCGTGCCGTAGTTGCAGGTCAGCTCGATCTCGGCCTGGCCGGGGTTGCCGCCGGCATAGCCGACGAACGCCAGGTCGTACTGCTGCTCGGGCCGCTGCGTGGTGCGCAGCAGGTCCATGCCCAGCACCTGGGTGTAGAAGTCGATCGAGCGTTGCAGGTGGCCGACCCGCAGCATGGTGTGCAGCAAGCGCATGGGATGTCTTTCGTGTCGGGTTGAACAGAGGGTGGTCAGCTGGCGTCGCGGTCGAGCCACACGCCCAGGCCCTGGGCGTTGAGTTCGATGTCCAGCGCCAGGCTGGCTGCTGCGGCTTCGGGGTCGGCCACGCCGTGCTGCAGCAGCTGCTGGCGCGCCTGGATCTCCAGCCCCGCCTTCAGCGCGGCATGCCGCTGCGGTGCGTGGCGCAGGCTGTCGGCCAATGCCACCATGTCGTCGACCTGCGCCAGCAACAGGGTGGCCAGGCGTTGCACATCGCCCACGGCGCCGAAGTGCGTCAGGTACATCTGCTGCGGCTGGTGCGCCAGCAGGCGCGCGATCGACTGGCGCAGCGGGCCGGGCTCGAACTGCACCGGGCTGGAGGTGGGCATCACCCAGGGGCCTGCGGCGCTGTCGGTCTCGCGGTAGCTCAGGCCGAAGGTGTCGCCGCTGAACCAGCCGGCGCTGCGCGCGTCCCAGATGCAGTGGTGGTGGCGGGCGTGGCCGGGCGTGTCGATGAACAGCAGCGGGCGGCCGGCCAGGTGCACCGTCTCGCCATCTTGCGGGCTGCGCACCCGCGCGGCCGGCACCGGCTGCAGCTGGCCGTATTCCCGGTCCATCACTGCCTGGCCATAGACCGCCAGCGCGCCCTGGTAGAGCGCCTGCGGGTCGACCATGTGGCGCGCACCGCGCGGGTGCACCAGCAGTGTGGCCTGCGGCAGGGCCTGCATCAGCAGACCGGCACCGCCGGCATGGTCCAGATGCACATGGGTGGGAATGACGAAGTCCACCGCGTCGCGGGCCAGGCCCAGGTCGGCCAAGGCGGCCAGCAGGCGCGGCACGGCCATGTTGGTGCCGGTATCGATGAAGGCGGCGCGTCCGTTCTCGACGACCAGATAGGCGGCGTCGAACAGCGGGCGGTGGAAGCCGGTGTCGATGACATGGATACCGTGGCGCAGGGCGTGGACGTAGGGCAGGGCCATGGTGGTGCACCAGCGGTGCCGGCGAATGAAAAAGGGCAGGAATACCTGCCCTGCGATTGTGGCCGAGGCGCCGTAGTGCCTCGGCCAGTCAACCTGGCGTGTTCGCGTACAGCGCCCAGAGGCGGCCGACATCGGCTGTGCCGTCGCTGCCCTTGACGGCGCGCAGCACCTGCACCGCCTTGGCCTTGTTCTTGGCACCGCTTTGCAGCAGCGCCATGCCCAGGCGCAGCTGGGCATCGTCGGGCCGCTTCAAACCGCCCTTGGCGATGCCCTGCTCGATCAGCGCGATGCCCTTGTCTGCCTGGCCCATCGTGGCGTAGACATAGCCGATCTGCACCAGGTCGTTGCTGTCCTTGGCGGCTGCCGCCGCCGCAGCGCGTTGATCGATCGAGGCCTTGCCTTCGGCTTCCTGCTTGTTGGCCAGATCGCGCAGGCGCTTGTGGCGCTCGGCTTCGGCGCCCGTGCCCAGTGCACCGCTGGCAAAGCCCTTGTCGACGATGGCCTTGCCTTCGGCCGGCAGCCCGGCTTGCAGCGCGAGCTGCGACATCTCCATGAAATCGTCGGTCTTCTCCAGCGAGCCGGTCGCCAGGCGCAGGCGCATCAAGTCGAGGTTCAGGCGGCTGGAGAAGCCCGCCTTGCGCGGCAGGCGGCCCAGGTAGATCGACCAATAGTCTTTCTTCGGGTAGCTGAACAGCAGCTTCTCAATCGTGGCCGCCTGGCCGGCCGCGTTGTTGTTGCGGGCCTGGGCGTCGGCCAGGCGCAGCAGGTCGGCCTCTTCGGGGCGCTTGCCAGCCTGCTCGGCAGCCGACACCGCTGCGGCAGCCTCCTTGGCGATGGCGGCGTAGTCGCCGCTGCTGCCCTGCAGGTAGGCCTGCAACTGCTTCAGCGTGGCGCTGTTGTTGCCGGCCGCCTGCGCCTTCTGCACCCACTGCGCCGCCTTGGCGTTGTCGCGCGCCGTGGCATAGGTGCTGGCCAGCTGCTCGGCCACCTGGCCCTGTTCGGCACCGGACACCTTGCCGTACAGCGATTCCAGCGCCTGCGCAGTGGTTGCGGCGTCACCTGCGCGCTGTGCGGCGGCGGCCTTCATGCGGTCGACCAGCAGCGCCTCGGCGGCGGTCTTGCCAGCCACGGCCTCGGCGTCCTTCACCTTGGCCAGAGCCTCCCTGGCCTTGCCGGCCTTCAGCAGGTCGGACGCTGCCTGCAGCGGTTTGCCCACTTCGGGACGCACCGCCTGCGCCTGCGCCAGGCTGGCCGCCAGGCCCAGCACCAGCACGGCGGCCAGCGCGGAAAGCTTCTTGGTCATGGTTGCGCTCACTGCATGAACTGCTCGTTGCCCACCAGGCCGATCTTGGTGACGCCCAGGCGCTGGGCGCTGGCCAACACCATGGCCACCACCTTGTAGCTGACCAGCTTGTTGGGGCGCAGGTGCACCTCGGGCTGGTCGGGCAGGGCAGCCAGCTGGCTGAGCTTGTTTTCCAGCGTGGCGCGGTCGGGCACGATCTCGCCGTTCCAGCCGATGGTGCCGTCGAAGTCGACGTCGATACGCACGATCTCGGGCGGCTTGGGCGGTGCGCTGCTGGGGCCCACCGGCATGTTCATCTTCACCGCATGCGTCTGCAGCGGGATGGTGATGATGAGCATGATGATCAACACCAGCATCACGTCGATCAGCGGCGTGGTGTTCATTTCCACCATGATCTGGTCTTCACCGCTGTCGTTGCCGACGTTCATTCCCATGGGGTTCTCCTGAGCACGGGGCTCACTGCTTCGGTGGTGCTTCGGTGATGAAGCCGACCTTGGCGATGCCTGCGCGCTGGCAGGCCACCACCAGGCGGCCCACCGCCTCGTAGCGCGCTTCCTCGTCACCGCGGATGTGCACCTCGGGCTGCGGGTCTTTCACCGCCTCTTTCTTCAGCTCGGCCACCAAGGTCTCCATGTCGGGCATCTTGCGGGTGTTCCAGTACACATCGCCGTCCTTGCTGACGGCCAGCAACACGTTCTCCGGCTTGGTCTGCGTGGGGACGTTGCTCTCCCTGGGCAACTGCAGCGTGATGCTCTGGGTGACCACCGGGATGGTGATGAGGAAGATGATCAGCAGCACCAGCATCACGTCCACCAGGGGCGTGGTGTTGATGGATGAATTCATCTGCTGTTCGCCGTCGTCGTCCGGCGAGCCGACGCTCATTGCCATGCGCAACTCCTGTCAATCGAAGCGGGGGCGGCCGACGCCGGGCCGCCCCAAGGCGGCTGCCATCCCCCTCGCGGGGTGGCGCCGTGGGGCACGGGGGCCGGCATCACCTCTTGCCTGCAAGCAGGACGTTGTGGACGTCGCCGGAGAAAGCGCGGATCTTCTCCATCACCGTCTTGTTGCGGCGGAGCAGCCAGTTGTAACCCATCACTGCGGGCACCGCCACGGCCAGGCCGAAGGCGGTCATGATCAGCGCTTCGCCCACCGGGCCGGCGACCTTGTCGATGCTGGCCTGGCCGGCGATGCCGATGGCCGTCAGCGCGTGGTAGATGCCCCAGACGGTGCCGAACAGGCCCACGAACGGTGCGGTGGAGCCGACCGTGGCCAGGAAGGTCAGGCCGTCCTGCAGGCGGCTGTTGACGTTGCCGACCGCGCGCTCGACGCTCATGCTGATCCAGGTGTGGCGGTCGATCGCTTCCACCAGCGTGCCTTCATGGTGGTCGTCGGCCTTCACGCCTTGCTCGGCGATGTAGCGGAAGGCGCTGCCTTCGTCCAGCGTGGAGGCGGCCTGCTTCATGCTGCCAGCCTTCCAGAAGCCATCGCCCACGGCGTTGGCCGACTTCAGCAGCTTCTTCTGCTCGATCAGCTTGGCGAAGATGATGTACCACGTGCCCATGCTCATGATGATCATGATGATCAGCGTGCCCTTGGCCACGAAGTCACCCTGCTTCCACAGCGCCTCCAGGCCGTAGGGGTTCATCACCTCTTCCTTGGCCACGGTGGCCGCCGGCGCTGCTGCGGGCGCTGCAGCCTCGGCCACAGGTGCGGAAGCTTGCGCCAGGGCCGGTGCCGGCGCAGTGGTGGTCAGGGTGGCGATCACCACCAAGGCGGCGGCCAGTGGCGCGCGCAGGAATTTCAGCAGGGACATGGTCACTCCAGGAACAAGCGGATTGAGAGGGAAGGGTCGCCCGAATGGCGCCCGATTGGCGCCCGAATGGCGCCCGGCCTATTCAGTTTTCCAGACGTAGTCGACGACGGTGGTGGCGCCCACGGCCTGACCGTTCTCGTCGGTGCCCGGCTTGAACGGGCACTTGCTCAGCGCCTCGATGGCGGTGCGGTCGAGCAGACGGTGCTCGCGCGAGGGGCCGGACGACTTCTCGACCTCGGCCTTGCTCACCCTGCCGTTGGCGTCCACGGTGAAGCGGATCTTGGTGGTGCCGGTGGCCTCGGCGCGCAGCGCGGCCGCCGGGAACTCGGGTTTTTCACAGCTCGCCACGTTGATGGTGGCGGGCACCGCCTGGCGCTTGGGCGCGGGCGGGGCCGGCGGCGCGGTGGGGCCGGGGGCTGGGGCTGGGGCTGGGGTGGGAGCGGGCGCCGGTGAGATGGACACAGGCGCCGCCGGCGGGGCCTCACGGGTGACCGTGATCGTCGGTGCGGGCGACGGGTTGGTCACCTGGATCTCCGGCGGCGGCATGAAAGAAGGCGGAGGCAGCGCCATCTTCGGCGGCGGCGGCAGGTTCTCTGGCGGCGGCGGTGGCGGTGGCGGCTTGACCTCCTCGATGAGCTTCGTCTCGATCGGCGCCTTGATCACTTCGACGATCTTGGAGCCCAGCCCGTTGACCAAGGCATAACCCAGGATCACGTGGCCCACGGCCACCGTGATCAGGCCGATGGGGTGTTTGCCCGGGTTCCGTTGCTGGGAAGCGTAATCCACTCTTTTGACCTCCAGACGACCCTGCGCGTTGGCATCGAGCCGCTGTGACATGTGTTCATGAGGCGACCTCGTGAGCCGCAGGCCGCCTCGCTTGTTGCGGCGGACGCCAATATAGCTTGAAAGATTACTACATCCGCTCGGT